>CAIPUP010000271.1 GCA_903868285.1 uncultured beta proteobacterium | reverse complement strand
GGCGGTTATCAGCCGCAAGCAGGCGGTGCGGCTCTCGACTTCCCGTTGCCGTTTGGCAGCAAGGACCGCAGCAACGTTGTGGGTGCCGTCTTCATGGAACTCGGTATCCCGGTTACCGACAACCTGAACGTGCAGGCTGCCGTGCGCACCGAAGACTATTCTGAGGCCTCCGATTTCAGCACCACCAATCCGAAGCTCGGTTTCAACTGGAGCGTCAACGAGAGTCTGACTGTACGCGGTTCGTGGGGGACCTCCTTCAAGGCGCCAACGGTTGAACATACCCAGCAGCCCATCAACCAATCCACCACGTTCCTCACACTCGGCAACAATGGTCTCAACGCTGTAGACGGTCCCTGCCCGGCGCCAGCCGGCGTGCCCACCGGCTGTTTCGTCGCCGGCGGCATCGGTCAGACCCGCAACATCATCGTACTTGAGACCAGGGCCAACCTCGACCTGCAGCCAGTGGAATCCACCAACTGGTCGCTCGGTTTCGACTGGGACATCACAGACAGTCTCTCGCTCGGCATGAACTATGTGGATATCAAGTTCGATAACGTCATCCGCAATTTGCGTCCTTATGACCAGTTGCTGGAGGTGCCTGAGTGCAGCTACGGCTTTTCGCCGGATGGCTTGTTCCCGAGCAATTACCCGATCGCGTCGTTGCGTGGCCAAAACATCTATACCGCCTGGGGTGGTGTAAGCGCCTTCCCTGGCAACCCTGCCGGCTACCGCTTCCCGATGTATCTTCCCGCCCAGGGCAATGGCAGACAGTGCTTCGAACTGGATTCACTCGGTCGCCCGCAGAAGGGCTACCAGAAGCCGGTCAATATTGCCGAACAGCATGTGAAATCGGTCGACGTCCGTCTGTCATGGACACTGGATACCGCTTGGGGTCAGTTCAATGTGAGTCCCAACGCCGCCATCCTGCTGGAGTGGAAAGAGCAAGCCGCACCGACGTTACCCGCGGTAGATTTTGTGGGCTTCCGTCCCACCTTCGGTGGTGGCTATCAGGAGTACCGCATCAATATGCCGATCCGCTGGTCCACCAATGACCACACGGTCATCCTGACTCCGCGTTATCTGAGCAAGCTCGACAATTTCCTGAGTGGTCTGCCCGAAGACGATTTCATCTATTACGACTTCAACTACCTCTGGCAGTACAGCGACGATGTGCGCATCAGCGTGTTTGCCAATAACGCGTTCAACCAGTTCCCGACCATGCATCAGATCTCGAACTTTGGCAGCGGCATGTATCCCCGTGATGGTCGTGTGATCGGCGCCAGTGTTGAAATGTCGTTCGGCCTCTGAGGCATTGGAGCGCAGCAATGGAAGAGAAAGACGGTAACAGTCTAAGCCGACGCGGCTTTCTCGGTGGCAGCGGCGCTGTTGGGACAGCAGCGCTGCTGGGAGCTTTTGCGCCGCATGCTGCCGGCCAGGCTGCCAGCAGCGGCGCTTCCGCCTCGGCGCAATTGCCAACGGCCCAGCAACTTGAGCGTGATACTGCCGCGATCAGCCCGCCGGCAGTGACTGGCATTACCAGTCGGCCGGGATCCGACCTGATGGTGGAGATGCTGCGGGAACTCGGCGTCGAGTTTGTTGCTGCCAATCCGTCGTCGAGTTTTGAAGGTCTGCACGAGTCGATCATCAATCACCCCGAACATCCCAACAGAACGCCGGAGTTGATCACGGCGCTGCACGAAGGGTCGGCGGTGGACATGGCGCACGGTTATGGCAAGGCCACGGGCAAACCGATGGTGGTGATGCTGCACGCTACTGTCGGGCTGCAGAATGCCTCGATGGCCATCTACCAGGCCTTTGTCGACAAGACACCGATAGTGTTGTTGATAGGAAGCGACGACGGTTTCATCCAGGCCCACATTGCTGACGATCTTGCTGCATTGGTCAGGCCCTATACCAAATGGGATGCCTATCCGCGCACACTGCCCGATGCGCTGGAAGCCATCCAGGAAGCATGGAATCAGGCCATGACACCGCCCTGCGCACCGACTCTTGTCGTAGTCGATTCGCAACTGCAGAAGATGTCGGCAGCTGGCTTCAGTTTGCCGCCGCGACGTCAGCCACAGTTTCCATTGATCTCCACTGCAGACGCTGCGCTGCTGGCCGAGCGTTTGCTCACTGCCAGCAATCCGCGTATCGATGTCGGCCGTCTGCGTACGCCCGAAGGTGTGGAGCGGGCCGTGCGACTCGCTGAACTGACTGGTGCCTGCACCGGCACGCGTGCGAATCAGGGGCCGATGAGCTTTCCGCAAACGCATCCACTGTGTGGGCCTGGCGCCAGTGCGGATTACGATTTTGTACTGGGTCTGGAACTACCTGCGACGCACTTCGCGATTGTGGGGCCAGACATTGGCACCTTGGTGGGCCGCGACGATGCCGGCGTGGGACTTTCGATTGTGCGCGGCCGCAGCGGCGCGGCTGGAGGCGGTGCCGGTGAAAGGCGGACTGCCGATGCAGAAGCGTCTTTGGCCTTGATCCTCGACGCTGTCGTGGCGTCTGCCAATGCTGCAGGTCGAGCTGCCGTGATTCGTGAGCGCAGCGCAGCGCATGCACAAGCCAACCGCGAAGCACGACTCACCGGGTTGCGCGCGCAAATGGAACGTCGTCGTCGTGGTTGGGACGCGAGTCCGGTCAACACCGCACGTCTCTATGCGGAGCTGTGGCCACACATTGCCAACGAAGATTGGTGCATCGGTTCCCAAACGAATTTTTCCGGCGGCCATCATGCTGACCTCTGGCAACATGACCGGCCCTATTCCTGCCTTGGCGGCAGTGGTGCGGCCGGTATCGGTTACAGTCTCGGCGCCTCGGTCGGCGCGGCGCTGGCAGCGCGCGACAACGGGCGCATCGTGGTCGATTTCCAGGGCGATGGCGATTTCAATTTCATGCCCGGCGCATTGTGGACGGCGGCCCATCACCAGCTGCCGCTGTTGATCGTGATGCACAACAACCGGGCATGGCACCAGGAGCTGATGTTTGTGCAATACCTCACCGGCGCACGTGGTCGTGGCACCGATCGTGCGCACATAGGTACGACGCTGCGAGACCCGTTTGTAGACTATCGATCAATAGCGCAAGGCTACGGCGTAGAAGCCGTGGGGCCCATCAGCGATCCCGCTGAGCTGGCTGAGGCCTATCGACGCGGAGTCGAGGTGGTGAAGGAAGGCAGACCCTTCCTGGTTGATGTTCTCACCCAGCCGCGCTGAGGCAGCACGCATGATCCGCAATCTCTCACACTGCATCGTTCTCAGTCTTGCGCTGGCAGGCACAGTGCAGGCGCAAACTTCTGCAGCCGGCGCCGCCCTCTACAACCAGCACGGCTGTTATACCTGTCATGGTCATCAGGGCAAGGGTACGCATGTGGAGCGCACCAACAACCTGTTCCCGGCGCCGCCCATATTGCTGGCTGGCAAGACGCCGTTCCTGGCCAGTGAAGAGGTGTTTCGCGCTTATCTGCGCCTGCGTGCCGATCAACAGCCTCCCGAGCCCAGCGTGAAGATGCCGCACTTCAGCGCAGAAGTGCTCGACGATGCTGACGTCGCGGCCCTGTATGCGCACATCATGGCTTTTCCCGTCGACGAGCCGGCACTGGAAGACACGGTGATGGGATGGGCGCTGGACCACGCTGAAAAACAGTAGCAGCGATTACCGCAACCTGCGTTGGCCCTGGTCGGGCAACACTGAAATCAATTTCCCCGCAAGTGACGCCGCGCGTCGGCGGCCGTGGCAGTAGTGCGGCCGGCGGCCTTGGCCTGCTCCACCGCGAGACGTACCAGCGTGGCATTGTTTGCTACCACGCTGCCATCCGGGGCCTGCAGGTTGTTCTCGAAGCCGACTCTCGCATGTCCACCCAGCCGGGCAACTTCGCCCATGATCGTTGTTTCTGCCGGTCCGAATGCACAGCACATCCAACTATGTTCCGGTCTGGTGTGGGCAACAAAAGCCGCCAGCGTCTGATGATCAGTCGCTGCCTTGTCGAAACTGCCAAGCACAAACAGCAGAAACTGCCGACCTTTCGGCAGCGCGCCATCCAGCATCAACTGATTGAAGCGCTGCAATTCGGCAGGACTGTACAGGATGTATTGCAGCAGCGTTCCGGCTTCGGCGAGACGCTTCAGTACAGGTGCTGACTTCTCGACAGCTTCGGCATCCGGCAACAACTCGCGCAGCGCCAGCGAAGCAGATTCCGGCTGCAAGGCCAGCAATGAACGCAGCTGCTGGTCCGGCTGGTAAACCCTTGCGGCCTCCGATGTGACCTGCACCAGCAATTCATCACCGACCTCCGCCCGGATGGCAGCCAGTGCCGGACGGTAGTCTTCTGGTTCCAGGCTGTGTTGCTCCATGGCATTGCGCACATGCAGATGCAGCATGCAGGCGCCTGCCTCAAGACAGCTACGCGCGGTGCGCGCCAGTTCGTGCGGCGTGATGGGCAACGCAGCATGGTCAGAGCGCCGACGGCGCGCACCGTTGGGCGCAACGGCAATCAACATGGGTGGGTGATCATCATTCATGGTCAGTTTCTTGCCGTGGTCTGTCCGACCGGGCCCTGGTTGTTGGCCGCCACGAATATCCGCTCGATGTGGCGTTTGCTGATACGCCAGCGGCCGTCGGCGCAGCGGCGGTACTCATCAATGAAGTCGGCGACCAGGTGCGGTTCCGCCGGTACGATCGGAGCAGTGCCGTCGAAGGCAAAGGTAAGGCACACACTGGTCCCGCTTGCACGGTCTTCACTTTCCACCTGAAGCCGCAGACAGGAGTAAAGGTGTCGCGCGGTGCGCGGCCCGGCGGAGCCTCGCCGCTGGAACAGCGTGAGAATCTCCGTGCGACCACTCGAGCGCCGGCTACCGTGGGTGTAGACGGCATCCTCGGTGAACAGTTCCACCAGAGCCTCAATATCGCCATGGTCCAGAAAGTGGCAGAAATCCGTGTTGAGGGCTTCCAGCGCCAATCGCGTCTCAAGCAGGTTCAGTCGCTGCGTTTCAGTTGCCATCTGCCCAGTCCTCCTTTCTGCACGCTGACCGGGGAGACCTGTCGACCCAGTCCACGGATTTCGATCTCTATCGGCCCCGGTACCACCTGCAGGTTTGCATGGTGGATGGATTTGCGGGTGGCGGAGGGCTTGAACGCTGTCCCCATGGCGATGACATCACCCGGATGCAGCGTCAAAAAGTGGCTGATGAAACTCAGCACTTCCGCCACTTTGAAATTGTAGTAACGCGTGCTGTCCTCAGCGACGAGCTCACCACCAACCTTGCAGGAGACATCAAGGTTATCGGGGTCGGCAATATCGTCTGCGGTAACCAACCAGGGCCCCATCGCGCTGAAGGTGTCGCTGCCCTTGTAACGTGCCGCGTAGGAGAGGTGCTGTTCAACCCTCTCAAGCTCGGCCGGGTTGTCGGCTTTCGGGTACAAGGCGTAGTAATGAAACCGGTCCTGCGCACGCATGCCATTGCCGGTGATGTCATCGAAGATCGTATAGCCGAACACGTAATCAAGTGCCCGTTCGGGCGCGATTTCGCGTGCCGTTCTGCCGATTACGCAGGCCAGCTCCGGCTCCGGATGCACGCTGCCGTAGTATTCGCGGATCAGCACTGGCTGCTGGTGTGCTACCAGCGAGGAAGCAGGCTTCAGAAAGAATGCCGGGTGTTCCGGCGCGCTGATCTTGCGCGCGTTGCTGGCTGAGTTGTTCATCGCCACGCCGCAAATCTTGCCGGGTGAAGTTACCGGCGGCAGCCAGGTCACTGCCTCGACAGGGATCATCTGCCGGGGCTCGGCTGCTACTGCAAGATACTCGCGGATTGCGGCAAGACCGGCACTGCCGGCGGCGATCAGGCTCTGCATCGACGCGCAAACGGGCAAGGCATCGAGTGGCAGTAGATGGGTGTCGTTCAGCGCGACGCCGACTAGCGTGCGCTGCTGGTACTGGAATGTGGCGAGTTTCATTGCGGGTCCACCTGGGTCAGGAAACGTTGTGTGATTGCGGATCGGCTGCACGGCCAGCTTCGGCTCGCAAGTGACGGCGCATTATCTTGTTGGATGCTGTGCGGGGCAGCGCAGTGACCATCCGCAGTTCGGCAATCCGGAACAAGGGGCTGAGCCCGGCCGACAGTTGTTTTTGCAAACGCTGCTGCAACTCTCCGGGCGAGACGGTGGTCAGCGGAAGGGTCACCGCGAAGATGACCAACTGTGACGGTCCGCCCTGGGCTGGAGAAACGGCGATGGCTGCGCATTCCAGCAGCAGCGGATCAACATTGAGTATTCGTTCGATCTCGGCGGAGGCTACCTTGATACCGCCGAGGTTCATGGTGTCGTCGGCGCGCCCGAGCGCACGGTAGTAGTCATTGGGCAGGCGCTGCACCTCATCGCCATGACGACGGAGTCGACGACCGTCGAGGCCACACGGGGTGCCGGCAAAATACTCGGCAAAGTGATCCCGGCCCAGCAACTCGGTTGAAAGTCCGGGTGAAGTGCCCGCTATGAACAGTTCGCCACTGGAGGCTGGCCGGCCATCGTCATCGAGAATCACACAATCAAGGCCGAGCGCCGGTGTCGAGAACAGCGCCGGGTACGCCGGTTGCAGGAGGGTCTGCGTCAGGTACGCTCCGCCAATTTCGGTGCCGCCGCAATACTCGATGACAGGACGACCGCCGGCCCGCTCCATCAGCCACCGCATATCATCGGCGTTGGAGCACTCACCGGTCGAGGAGAAGCGACGAATCGCGTGCCAGTCGAGTCCGTCTATGCAACTGCTCGCCCGCCATGCCTTCACAAGGCTCGGGACCAGTCCCAGCAACGAAACGCGGCGCTGCTGCACGAAGCTGGCGAATGCCCTGCCGGTAGGAGACCCTTCGAACAGCGCCAGGGTTGCGCCGTTGATGAGCGTGGCGCAGATCAGCCAGGGTCCCATCATCCAGCCAGGGCTGGTGGGCCAGGCAACAATGTCCCCTGGACGGATGTCGTGGTGGCAGTGGCCGTCCATCGCGCATTTCAGCGGTGTGGTATGGGTCCAGGGGATCGCCTTGGGTGCGGCGGTAGTGCCCGATGAGAACAGAATGTTGATGTGCGCATTGGCAGCACGTATCACTGCACCAGTTGCTTCCGCAGCGGGCAGGAATTGCTGCCAGCAGAGATCACCCGGGCGCAGGTCGGCGGTGGTGAATTGCGGGTCACGCGGCACGACGATGCAGCGCGGCGGCGCGACCTCGAGCAATTTTCGATACAGGGGGTGCCGCAGGTTGCCGCGCAGGACCTGGTCCTGCGTCAG
>CAIPUP010000270.1 GCA_903868285.1 uncultured beta proteobacterium | reverse complement strand
GGATCGACTACTGCCTGGTGGGTGAGCCGACCTCGGTCAATCGCATCGGCGACATGGTGAAAAACGGTCGTCGTGGTTCGCTCTCGGGCACGCTGCGGGTTCAGGGTATCCAGGCGCATATCGCCTATCCGCATCTGGGCCGCAATCCGATACACACCCTGGCCCCGGCCCTGGCAGAACTGGCCGCCGAACAATGGGATAGCGGTAACGAATACTTTCCGCCCACCAGCTGGCAGGTGTCGAATATCAAATCGGGTACGGGCGCCTCGAACATCATTCCCGGTGATCTGGAGATGCGCTTCAACTTTCGCTTCTCCACCGCCAGCACGGTCGAGGGCTTGAAGCAGCGGGTGCATGCGGTGCTCGATCGGCATCAGCTGCAATACACCCTGGACTGGAACCTGCAGGGCAAGCCCTTTCTCACCCCGCGCGGCGGATTGGTGGACCAGATGCTGGCGGCCATCGCCGACGTCACTGGTGTGCAGGCAGAAATCTCCACCACCGGCGGCACCTCGGATGGTCGTTTCATCGCCGACATCTGCCCGCAGGTGATTGAATTCGGACCGGTCAACGCCACCATCCACAAACTCAACGAACACGTCGCGCTGGAAGAAGTCGACCTGCTGCATGCGGTATACCTGCGTGCGCTGGAGCGGCTGCTGGCCGCCTGAACATCGCTGCACCGGCGATGCCTGCCTCCGCTGCCAAGCTCGGCACCACGGTCGTTACCCGATCCGCTTTTAAGCCTGCTGCGCTGACCGTCGCCGCCTGCATTCAGCAGGTGGCACAGCAGTTCCGTGCCGCGCGATTGCATTTCGGTCACGGCACGTTCAACGCTAACGACGAAGCCGCATGGCTGGTGGCACACAGTTGCAACATCACGCATGAGGCGTTATCGGCCTGCGGCGGGCAGACATTGACCGCGGCACAGACCGCACGGGTGCAACGGCGCATGCAACAGCGCATCGAGAGCCGCCAGCCGCTGGCCTACATCCTGGGCGAGGCCTGGCTGGGCGATCTGCGCTTTGTGGTTGACCCGCGCGTGATCGTGCCGCGCTCCTTCATCGCCGAGCTGCTGCGCGAACAACTGGCACCCTGGGTGCAGCGCCCGGGACAGATACGTCATGCGCTCGACCTGTGTACCGGCTCGGGCTGTCTGGCCATCCTCATGGCGCGCGCCTTCCCCAAGGCCAACGTGATCGGCAGCGATCTCTCGGCGGGTGCGCTGCAGGTGGCGCGTCGCAATGTCCGCTTGCATCAGTTGGGGCAGCGGCTGCAACTGCTGCGCTCGGATCTTTTCGACCAGCTAGCTGGCAGCCACGCCCACAGCTTCGATCTGATCATCTCCAATCCGCCTTATGTCAGCGCGCGCAGCATGGCGACGCTGCCAGCGGAGTATCGGCATGAGCCGCAAATGGCCCTGGCCTCGGGCAGCGATGGCTTCGACCTGTTGCGGCGGCTGTTGCAGCAGGCGGCGCACTGGCTGCGCCCGAATGGCCTGCTGGTGGTGGAAGTGGGTCACGCCCGGGCGCGGGTAGAGCGCGCCTTCCCGCAGCTACCCATGACCTGGCTCGAGACCAGCGCCGGCGATGACTGCGTCTTCCTGCTAAGGCAGGAAGAATTAGCGCGTTAGCGCATCGGCCGGCTCATCCATGCATCCGCAGACCCGGTAGCGGCAAAGACCGTCAGTCATCGGCAAGTTCTTGCCGCTTGCGATCAGGCATCAGGCTGCGCCCCCGTCAGCGACGGCACTGGCCTGCAGATTCAAAAAAAATATTGAATAAAATCAATAGGTTATAAAATATCTGGCGAGAATCCCAAGGCTGGCATACGAGTTGCATAGAAGCGCTCGGGACATGCCCTCTGTCATTTTTATGGCGGGGTCGGCGTACCCAATTGCTGTCAACCAGTAGAGCTACGGGACAACCAGATGAACGCTGCACTTGCCATCGCTGCCACCGATACCGCCCCAGACGCCGAGTCTGTGACGACGCACGCCCTGCCACCGGCAGCGGAACCGGCCACCGTGGTCGCGGCCAACGAGCCCGACAACGATCAAGTCAGCCATCAAGACAAGTTGGCCGAACTGGCCATCTCCAGCGTAGTCAGCCCGCTGCATCTGCCGCTGGAACAGCTCATCAGCCTGACTGAAGCGGCGCAACGCAATGGCCAAACCGAACAGGCGCTGCAGCTGTATCACCAGTGGACGCAGGAATCCAATCATCCGCAACGCCATCTGGCCTTGTTCAACTATGGCTCGATGCTGCAAAGCCTGGGTAATAACCCGCTGGCGGTCGATATTTACCGGCAATGCCTGGCCATCGCGCCTGGCTTTGCCCGTGCCGGCATCAACCTAGGCCTGGCGCTGGAGAACCTTGGTCGCAGCGACGAAGCATTGCAATGCTGGAGCAATATCGTTTCAGCGCGCTTTGTGCAGGCCGATAGCGACGCTGCCCTGGTCGTGACAGCGCTGAACCATATAGGCCGCTTGCAAGAAACCCTCAAGCGCTACGAACTGTCCGAAGCTGCGCTGGAACAAAGTCTGCAGCTCGACCCGAATCAACCCGGCGTGATTCAGCACTGGATCCATATTCGTCAGAAAGCCTGTCGCTGGCCGGTGTACACCGCCCTGCCGCGGGTGAACATGAACAAGATGCTGATGAGCACCTCGCCATTGGCGCAGTTGGCGGTGGACGACGATCCGCTCAAGCAGTTGCTGGTGGCCAGTTCATTTGTTGAACGCACCTACAGCTTCAAGCAGGAATACCTGTCGCGTGGCCGGCAATACCGTCACGAACGTCTGCGCCTGGGCTATGTCTCGGGTGATCTGTGCACCCATGCCGTGGGGCTACTGCTGGCCGAGTTCTTTGAAGCCCACGACCGCAGCAAATTCGAACTGTTCGCCTACGACTTCAGCATTGAGGACGGCACGGCCCAGCGCCAGCGCCTGAAATCGGCCTTCGAACATGTACGCGCGATTCACCGCCTGACTGACCGTCAGGTGGCAGAAGTGGTGCTGCATGACGAAATCGACATCCTCATCGACCTGCATGGCGCGAGCTCCGGTGCGCGTCCAGGCATCTTTGCGCTGCATCCGGCGCCGCTGCAAGGCACTTATCTGGGCTTTATCGGCACCACCGGCATGCCGTGGTTCGACTTTGTCGTGGCCGACCGTTATGTGCTGCCGGAATCGATCACGCCTTACTTCACCGAAACCCCGCTGTATGTCGATGGCAGCTTCTTGCCGCTGACCAGCCATCGTGCCGAGCCGCGTCTGTCCAGCCGTGCAGCACTCGGACTGCCGCAAGACGGCTTTGTCATGGCCTCATTCGGCAACATCTACAAAATCAATGAAGCGCTGTTCAAGACCTGGCTGGAAATCCTGCGCGAAGTGCCGCAGGCAACGCTGTGGCTGATCAATGACAACAGCCTGGCCACACATAATTTACGCAGCTATGCCCAGCAGTCGGGCATCAATCCGGCCCGCATCGTGTTCACCCCGCGCGTGGCGCATGAGGAGTTCCGTGGCCAGCTGCGCCTGGCCGATGTCTTTCTTGACACCTTCCCCTACAACTGCGGCTCGACCACCAATGATGTGATCGAAGCCGGCACGCCGATGGTGACTCTCAGTGGCAACAGCATGGTGTCGCGCATGGGCGGCAGCATTCTGAAATCGCTCGGTCGCGATCAGACCATCGCCAGCAGTTTCGAGCAATACAAGCAGATGACCATTGCTCTGGCAGAAACCCATGCCCGGAACTGCGACCAGTCCGGCGCCACCGAGCATCAGCGCAAGCGCATCGATCCGCAGCAGATTGTTCAGGCCAGAACGCGCATGTTGCGTTCGCTGGAAGACGGCTTGCTGCAATTGCAGCGTCAGAAATCAACCGGATAAGACCATGCACCCCAAAGCGCGTCAGCCAATCCAGATTTTCCAGATCTGCTACTCCCCCGAAACGCTTGCCGAAATACCGGCAGGCTTTGGTGCATTGAACAACCTGGCCAATCCGCGTCCGGACTGGCGTGAGTATTGGCCTATCCGTCAGTACCTGCTTAATCACACCCTGGACGAGAACACGCTGTATGGTTTTTTCTCGCCCAAGTTCGTGCACAAGACCGGGCTGGACATGGCGGCGATCCAGCACTTTGTCGACAACGTTTATCAGGGCGAGGACGTGGTGTTTTTCAGCCCGTTCTGGGATCTGTCCTCATTGTTTCTGAACGTATTCGAGCAAGGCGATTTTTTCCATGATGGCCTGCTCGATGCCTCACGCCAGTTTGTCAAAACCATCGGCTGGAATGAACGCTGCGTCGATGCCGTGATGCACAGCCGCAACACCGTTTTCTGCAATTACTTTCTGGCTACACGCCAGTTCTGGATGCAATGGCTGGAACTGGGCGAGCGCCTGTTCGCCGCCGCGGAATCGAATGAAGCGCCGCCAGCGCTGGCGGGTGTGCTCAATAGCACTACCCGCTATGGCGCAGAGCGCGTGCCGCGCAAGGTGTTTGTGATGGAACGACTGGCCTCGCTGCTGCTTGCGGTGGGCCCGCAATGGCGTACCTGCCCCTACGACACCTTCAACCTGAATCCTTCCGATACGCCGCTGAACCAGTTCTTCCACCAGGCCGTGAGCTGCGACGCGCTCAAGCGTGCCTGGGTGGAGTCTGGCAGTGCGTCGGCGATC
>CAIPUP010000269.1 GCA_903868285.1 uncultured beta proteobacterium | reverse complement strand
CGTGCACTGCGGCGTGCGCGTGATCAGGGCTGGCGACCTCGCCTGCAGCGAGGGGGGATTGCGTCGGGGTTGTCATGCCATCTCGGATACGCCGGCGGGATTGGGCGCGAAGGCGCGGATTCTCACCCCGCAGCGCACAAAATTCAAATGACTTCGTTCCATCGCCATCGACAGCGTACCTGGCAACGCGCATGGATGATTCGACGATATTAAAAAATAATCAATTAAATCAATAGGTTATATGATTTTTCCCAGCATACCCAACGACATCGCTCAGCCCGGCGATGCAGCCGGCTGGAGTATGCTGCGCCCTCGCATTTTTCGGGAGCACCGCCATGACAGCAGATCGGACAGCATGACCGCTCTGGTACTGCAGGAAGCGCAACTGGCCTTTGGCATGCTGCCGCTGCTCGATCGTGCCAGCCTGGTGCTGCAGGACAGCGAACGGGTCGGCCTGATCGGGCGCAATGGCACCGGTAAATCCTCACTGCTGGGGGTGCTGAGTGGTCGGATCGCTCTGGATGAGGGCGATCTCAAGCGCCGCGATGGTCTGCGCGTGATCAGCGTCGACCAGGAACCGCAGCTGCCCGCCGCCGCCACTTTGCGCCAGAGCCTGCTGCTGCGCGCAGCAGACACCCTGGCGGCAGACCCCAGCCTGGCCAGTGTCGAGCCATGGCAGACCGAACAGCGCCTGACTGAATTCCTGCAACGCTTCGGGCTGTCCGGCGATACCGCACCGGACAGCGCCTCCGGTGGCGAACGCAAGCGTGCCGCGCTGGCACTGGCGTTCTCGCTGCAACCCGACCTGCTGCTACTGGATGAGCCCACCAACCATCTGGATATTGATGGCATCGCACAACTGGAGAGCGTGCTGCAACGGGCGCGCTGTACTGCGGTAGTGATCACCCACGACCGGGCGTTTCTGGACCGTGTCGCCACCCGCATCGTCGAGCTCGATCGCGGTCTGCTGCGCAGTACCGATGGCAATTACGCTGCCTATGAGCGCGCCAAGGCGCAACACATAGCCAGCGAAGACCTGGCCAATCGCCGCTTCGAGAAGTTCTGGGCGCAAGAGGAGGTGTGGATACGCAAGGGGGTCGAGGCCCGTCGCACCCGCAGCCAAGGGCGCATCAAGCGCCTGGAGCAGTTGCGCGAAGCGCGCGCCAACCGCCGCGAACGCATCGGTCAGCTGCGTATCGGTCTGGATGCCGGAGAACGCTCGGGCAAGCTGGTGGCCGAGCTGACCCACATTGGCAAACAATTCCCGTCGGGCACCGCCGAGGCGCAGTCTGGCCCCGGGGTCGCGGGCGCAGTACAAGCCGAGATGCGCGAGGTAGTACGCGATGTGTCGATGATCATCAGTCGCGGCGATCGCATCGGCTTCATCGGCCCCAACGGCTGCGGCAAATCCACCCTACTGCAAATCATCCTTGGCACCCTGGCTCCGGATAGCGGTCAGGTGCGACTGGGCACCGGGCTGCAGATCGCCTACTTTGACCAGATGCGCGAACAACTCGATCCGGAACGCACCCTGGCCGAGACCATCAGCCCGGGAAGCGAATGGGTAGAAATCGATGGCGTGCGCAAGCACATCATGAGTTACCTCGGCGACTTCCTGTTTCCGCCGCGTCGCATCAATGCCCCGGTCAAGCTGCTCTCCGGTGGCGAGCGCAACCGGCTGTTGCTGGCGCGGCTGTTCGCCCGGCCGGCCAATGTGCTGGTACTGGATGAGCCGACCAACGATCTGGATATCGAATCACTCGAGCTGCTCGAGCAAGCGCTGCAGGACTATCGCGGCACGCTGTTGCTGGTCAGTCATGACCGCACCTTTCTCGATAACGTGGTTACGCAGACCCTGGCCTATGAAGGCGAGGGGCGCTGGCGCGAATATGTCGGCGGCTACAGCGACTGGCTGCGCCAGAGCGGCGGACTGCGATCACCGGCTGCCGTCGACACTGCCAACCCCAACGTTGCAAGCGTTGCAGTGCAGACTGCGAGCCCGGCCGCGGCACCACGCAGCAAGCTGTCCTACAAGGAGACGCGGGAACTGGCGGCGCTGCCTGGTGAAATCGCTGCACTGGAAGAAGAACAGGGCACGCTCACTGCCCGTATGAGCGAGGCTGATTTCTATCGCGAGGATGCGCAGACGATCCGCAACAGCCAGCAGCGCATCGAAACCATAGAAGCCTTGCTGATGGAAAAACTGGAGCGCTGGGAAATGCTGGAAGCGCTCAGCTCAGGCGCAACCACTGCCGCTCGAAACCCTCGGCCGGATTCTTCTTGAAGCCGCTCTTGGCAAACTGGTGCCAGCGTCCGACCACATAGCACAGCATGAGGTTGGCCTCGGCACCAGCATCCGTCACGGCGTGCCCCTGACTGGCAGCAACCCGTAGCGCCTGCTTCAAACTGGCTTCGATACGGTCATGCAGTTGATTGATGCGCACTTGCAGGCGCTCGTTCTCGTTCACCAGCGCATCGCCAATCAGCACCCGCACCATGCCGGGATTCTTGGCCGCAAAACCCAGCAGCATGGCCAGGATCGCCCGCAGTTGCGCCAGACCCTGTTCCTGCTCGGTTTCGATCTGATTGATCAGACCGAACACCGAGCCCTCGATGAACTCGATCAGGCCCTCGAACATCTGTGCCTTGCTGGCGAAATGCCGGTACAGCGCCGCCTCAGAAACCTCCAGCCGCGCCGCCAGCAAGGCGGTGGTGATGCGCTCGCCCTTGGGATGCTGCAGCATTTCGGCCAGCGTCTGCAAAATCTGCAAACGGCGTTCTCCGACTTTTTTCGGCGGCATGACTGCTCCTGGTGAGTAACACGGCGAACAACGCAACGCCGCATTCTAGGTGGTTTCGTCCTGCCCCGGCACATCATGTGAGCGCTTGCTACCCAGCCATCCCCGCGCTGCCGCCGCACGCGGCAGTCCCCGCAGCATCGGCAGTCGCAAGTCCAGCCAGCCTGGGTAACGCAGCGAGCGACTGATCCACACCGTACGCATGCCCAGTTGGCGCGCCGGCCGCAGGTTCTCCAGCGTGTCCTCGACCAGCACCACCCGCTGCGGCACTACGCGCTCGGCCTTGAGCAGGGCGTGCAAGGCGGCGATATCGGGCTTGGGCCGAAAGGCACTGTGCTCGACGCCATAGACCGCACTGAACAGCCCGGCCACACCCATCAACTGCAAGGCGCTCTCGGCATAGTGCAAGGGGCCGTTGGTCAGCACCACCCGCCGACCAGGCAGACGGGCCAGGGTCTGACGCAGCCCCGGCTCGGGCAAGAGCATGCGCGACAGATCGTCAAAGCGATGGGTCTGCTGCAAAAAGTGCCGGGCATCGATCTGATGGTGATGCATCAGTCCCTTGAGCGTGGCGCCATAGGTGCGCCAGTAATGCAGGCGCAGTGCCTGCGCCTCGGCCTCGTCCAGACGCAAATGCTGCCGAATGTAGTCGGTCATGCTGCGATTGATATGCGGAAAGACATGCGGCCTGGCGTCATGCAGGGTGTTATCCAGATCAAACACCCACAGCAGGGGCGGATGGATACGAAGGGTCTCGAACATGCTCAGATCACCAGACTAGAATTCAGAACCATGCAGCTCACCCCGCACTTTCATCTCGATCAGCTGATCGCCTCTGAAACCGCACAGGCACGCGGCATCGACAATCAGCCTGATGCCATTGCGCTGCGCAACTTGCAAGCTCTGGCCGAGGGCCTGGAACAAGTGCAAACGCTACTGGGACATCCACTGCAGATTTCCAGCGCCTATCGCTCACCAGCGCTGAACGCCGCTGTCGGTGGCGCCCTCCGTTCCCAGCATTGCGAGGGGCTGGCGGCGGACTTCACCTGCGCCGAATTCGGCCCACCCCTGGCTGTGGCGCGAGCCATCAGCACCCATAGCCAGGCCAGCGCAGCCAACATTCCGTTTGATCAATGCATTCTGGAATATGGCCGCTGGGTACATCTGTCGTTCGCGTCACCTGACACCGAGCCACGCCAACGCGTACTCAGCATCCACGACAGCAGGCAAGGCTATCTGCTCGGGCTGGTCGATGCGCAGGGCAAGATCCTGGCCTGAACCGGCCTGCGCCAGGAGAACGCCCAGCACCAGGATCACTTTGATTTGATCAGGGTACCGATGCCTTCGTCGGTCAGAATTTCCAGCAGCAGCGAGTGCGGTGTACGGCCATCAATGATGTGCACGCTCTTGACACCACTGCGCGCCGCATCCAGGGCCGAACTGATCTTGGGCAGCATGCCACCGGAGAGCGTGCCGTCCTCCAGCATGTCATCGATCTGACGCGGCGTAATGCCAGTGAGCAGATTGCCCTGCTTGTCCAGCACACCCGGGGTATTGGTCAGCAGCACCAGCTTTTCCGCCTTGAGCACCTCGGCCAGCTTGCCGGCCACCAGATCGGCATTGATGTTGAAGGTCTCGCCATCTTCGCCAATACCAATGGGCGCAACGACCGGAATGAAACCACCCTGCTCCAGCGCAACGATCACGCCCGGATCAATCGAGGCGATCTCACCCACCATGCCGATATCGATTTTCTGCCCCGGGTCATCCTTGGCACTGATCATCATCTTGCGGGCACGAATCAAACTGCCATCCTGGCCGGTCAGGCCGACCGCCTTGCCACCCGCCTGATTGATCAGGGTGACGATGTCCTTGTTGACCGCACCACCCAACACCATTTCCACGACATCCATGGTGTCTGCATCAGTGACCCGCATACCCTGCACAAACTGACTCTTGATATTCAGGCGCTCCAGTAACTGCTCGATCTGTGGTCCGCCACCATGCACCACCACGGGATTCATGCCCACCAGCTTGAGCAGCACCACATCATGGGCAAAGCTTTTTTGCAGCGCGATGTCGGTCATGGCATTGCCGCCATACTTGACCACGATGGTCTTGCCATGAAACCGGCGGATATAAGGCAGCGCCTCGGCCAAGACATTGGCCTTGAGAGTGGCATTACTGCCAGCTTCGGCAATGGAATCAGCGGTGTTTTTATTGGTCATGATGGCCCTGGCGCGATCGGGAACAGAATCAAAGGCGGCGATTGTAGACGCACAAACCGACGCTATCGCTGCTCGGCTGAGGCAAGCTGCTGCCCGGTAACCCGCGCCACCAGGCGCTGCAAAGCCTCCCCGGTCGGGAGCTGATCACCACGCCAGGCCACATGCAAATCGGGACGCAGCAAAAGCAGATCAGCCTGATAGGTGCTGCGTAAGCTTGGCGCATCAAGGCAAACTGACTGACAGGGCACGCCACACTGCTGTATGGCCTGCATCAGGGTCGTCACCGCCTGCACTTGCTGCACATTGTCAGCGGCGATGCACAGCAGGTTGTAATCCGGCCCGAGATGGTCCTGCAGGGCTGAACCATCGGCCAGCCAGCGATGCGGCAGACGACAACCCGGCCAGGCCGAAGGGCTGTACTCAATGGCATCCGGGTCAGGCGCCGGGGTGGTTTCCTGCTCGGCCGCCAGCAGCGGCGAATCGACATAGCGATAACCCAGCTCGATACCCAGCAATTCGTTGGTCTTGCGCTGCTCGAAATCCGCCACCTCGGCCAGCTGGCGGCGCGCGGCGTCGCCCTCGGGCGTGGCCTCGGTAATCTGCGGCGACCAGCAGGCGCGCCATTTGCGCCGCCCCAGCGAGGCATAGCGAGAGGCCGCCACGTTGCGCAACCCGAGTTGGCGTCGCTCGCTCAGATAGGACTGCAATAACGCCGGGCCACCCCAGCCAGCCAGCGTGCCGGCCAGCTTCCAAGATAAGTCAATGGCATCGCCCACACCGGTGTTCATGCCCAGACCACCGGTCGGAATCATCAGATGGACCGCATCGCCGGCAAGCAACACCCGACCATCGCCATACCGCTCGGCCACCATCAGATGCTGCGTCCAGCGATTAGCCGAGAGCATCTCGTAGCGCAGCGGCAGTCCGATCACCTCGCCAAAGCGCTGATATAGCGCCTGTTCATTCTCGGCCACCCCATGCAGGGTGAAATGCCTGCAGCTGTCCTGCACGATGAGCTGGGTGCTGTAGCGATCGGCCACATGGTAATGACGCCCCTGACCGATGGGAATCTGCGCGTACAGGTCTTCGCAATAAAACAGCGCCTGCCACAACTGCAGGATGTCGGCTTCACCCTCGAGCCTGATGCCCAACTGCTTGCGCACAGTGCTGGAGCCACCGTCGCAACCCACCAGATAATCGGCCCGGACCGTCTGCATGGGACCCGACTCGCCACCATGGCGCAGCTTGACCGTCACACCATCGGCATGCTGCACGAACGACAGAAACTCGCAGTCAAAGTGCAGGCTGATGCCAGGCGTCTCGCGCGCCACCTTCCCCAATAATGGTTCGAGTGTGTACTGCGAGATCAGCTGGTAGGGCTCCAGCGGTTGGCTACCGTCATGCACGCTGGCAGCCTGCTGTTTCCAGTCTGCCACCGAGGGGTAGGGCAGATGCAGGATGGGAGGTTCGGTCAGCTTGTTGACGATGAATACATCCATCGGCGCCTGACGCGGATAGCCCACATCGCGGATGCGCTCGGCAATGCCGAGGCGGCGATAGATTTCCATCGAACGCGCATTGCAGCGCTCCATCTTGGGTAACTTGCTCGGCGCCGCCTGTTTTTCCACCAGCATGCACTGCACGCCACGCCGCGCCAGATCGATGGCCAGCGTCAAGCCAACCGGCCCGGCACCAACAATCAATACCGATGTCCTTAGCGGCGCCGATGTCGATGACAGCGCTTGCTCATTTACACGCTCACGCCGCGCAGCCTGTTGCTGCAACCCCGCCTTCGCTTGATGCTCCACACTGCCCCCAGCCCGTGCCGTCCGAAACCGTCATTATGAGCGCTGCACGCTCGTTCATGACGGTCTCGGATCGCGCCCGGTCTGTGGCCTCAATTCACCACGACCACGTTCAACATGACTCAGCTCACCGTAATCTGGCGCGCGCTGACACTCACGCGCTTGGGCAGGGTCAGGGACAACACCCCATCGACATAACTGGCCTGCGCCGTCGCGGCATCTACCTCCTGCCCCAGCCGAAAGCTGCGCCGGACCTGGCCGAGATGACGCTCGCTGTGAATGACGCGCTCGCCTTCCTTAGGTTCAAGCTGGCTGGCGCGCTCAGCGGTAATGCTGACCTGATCGCCTTCGATCTCGATACGCAAGTCCTGCTTGCTGAAACCCGGCAACTCGGCATGTACGGTATAGGCGGTATCGACTTCGACAACATCCAGAGCAAAGCGCGCCGGGGTCTCGCTATTGGCTGCCGGATTGCCAGCGTAGCCGACCGGACGCACTACAAATCCTCTGAACAAATCGCTCACCAGTTCCGACATGGGTTCATAACGGGGGCTATAACGGTTGATTCCTAGCATGATGTTCTCCTGTGGGGATGTGCAGTCGCTACTGGCCCCATCAACGCTTGACGGAAATTGCTGCAGCGACTGCGATGACAGGAACATCGGGTGACAAGACAGGAATTCAAGCGCGATATTTTTCATCCGCCACTATTGAATTCCTGTCTGCCATCCCTAGGCGCTTTGCAGACCGGGGATCCCCAGTCGTTGATGCCACGCCTCAGAAGCTGCCGCGCAAGCCCAGCATCAAGCCGCGTCCTGGCAGGGGCGCAATGTCCTTGAGAAAGGAACTGTGGTTGCGCGCTTCGCGATCAAACAGGTTATTTGCCTTGAGATAGGCCTCCCAGGTCGAACCACTGGCATCACCGGATGGCGCACGCAGCCGATAATTAATCGAGGCATGCACCAGGGTATTGCCATCGGTACGCAGTTCGCTGGTATAGAGCTTGTCCTGCGCCGAGGTACGCACTGCGTCCAGTTGTGCCATCAGCGGGCCGTCCCGGTATTGCAAACCCAGCCCGATACGCATGGCCGGTATGCGCGGTAAGGCCACACCGGTATCAGCATTGCTGGCGCGGGTGTAATCGCCGCGCAGTAACAAATCCAGCTGCCGCCCGTTGCGCTGCCAGGCTTGCCAGCGTCCTTGCGCTTCAAAGCCCTTGAACACCGCTGGCACCGCGGTGAATTGATACTGCTGCATCGCGCTGTAGCCAGCCGCCGATGCCGCGCTGTAGGTCAGCGCCGCGTCATTACGGCTGTCTGAGTTGCGGTACAAGGCATTGCCACTACTGTCAGTCGTCGGCGCCAGGAAAACATAATTGGCAAAGCGGTTGTAGAACAGCCCGGCATTGCCCGTCAGCGCGCCCTCGCTTTTACGAAAGCCGATATCGATGGCCCGCGAGCGCTCCAGCCCCAGACTGCTACTACCGATTTCGAATGCGCTGGTGGCAACATGCGAGCCATTGGCAAACAACTCAACCTGGGTTGGCGCACGCTCGGTATAGGCTGCATTCACCGCCAGCCCCCAGCCTTTGCTCAAGCCATACACCGTGCCCAGCGAGGCGGAGCGGGCATTGAAGCGCTTCTCATCGGCAGCGGTACCTGCCACATCGAAAGCATCCACCTTGACGGTGTTGCGCTCGGCGCGCCCACCCATGGACCATTTCCAGCGCCCGATGCTGGCTTCCTCATACAGAAACAGCGCCATGGCCCTGCTTTGTCCGGCGGGAATGAAGGCCTCCTCACCAGTGGCAGAACTATTGCCTCGGGTTATCTGCAAACCGATGGCGCCGCTGAACACACCTATCGGTTGATGCAATAACTCGAGGCGGCCATCCAGACCACTATTGCTAAAGGTGGTGCCAAGCACATCGCCGGACCATTCCTGATGCTCATAGTCCGTGGAACCGAGTTTGAGTTTGACCGCCTTGAACGGTCCATTCAGTTCGCGCAGCTCCCCCGCCAGGTCCCACCGGTTCTGCTGCATGCGTATACGCACGTCTTGCTCTGACAGAGTGCCGTAGACATTGTTCAGGGCCGAGGTCGACAGGCCGAGATAGCCCTTGTCGCCGGTCATGCTGAATCCCAATCCGCCGCCATCAGTGACCGAAGCACTGTTGGGCTGACGTCCGGAAGCGTTCAGCAAAAAGCTACTGACGGCGTTATCGCTCTGCGCCCGTTTGCGCGCCGACACCGCATCGCCCGGGATGTACTGGTTCTCGGTACGCCGGGTGTGTGCATCCATGTGCAGGGCGAAGCCGCCATTGCCACCATCTACACGTAACGAACTACTGGTCTCCGAGGATGGGCCTCCCAGTCGCGCATCCAGCATGCTGCTGATGCCACGAATCGGTTCACGCGCAATCCGGCTGTCAATGACGTTCACGACCCCACCGACCGCACTGCCACCGTACAGCAGCGCAGCGGGTCCGCGTACCACCTCGATACGGTCGGCAGCCAGCGGATCCATTGCTACGGCGTGGTCCGGACTGGCGGCCGAGGCATCGAAGGTGCCAACGCCGTTTTGCAGAATTCGCACGCGGTCACCGTCCAAGCCGCGGATCACCGGCCGGCTGGCATTCGGCCCGTAGCCACTGCTGGATACACCGGGCTGGGTGCCAAGCGTCTCGCCCAAGGTGGATTCACGACGCAGCATCAGGCCCTGACCGGATAGCGCCGAAGCTGGCGCTGCCAGATCGAACAGGCTGCTGCTGCCCAGGGGGTTGGCGGTAACCACGACAGCCTGCGTCTCATCGCCGCTTGCCGAGGCATTGGCGGCGGACGGGCTTAGCGTTGGTACAGGGGTTTGTTTCTGAACTTGAGTTTGTGCAAGGCTGCCCTGGCTAATCGCCAGTAGCAGCAAGGCATGTGCAATCAATCGCGACATTGCGATGCTCCTAATCCAACATGATCAAGGTCACAGGCGGCCCGGTCTTGCGACCATGCGCAGGCCTGTGAGGAAAAACGATCAGGAAGTCAGAACAGGTGGAGCGCGCGACTGGAAACGCAGTTCTGTTCGGGCCTGAACAGACTGCAAAAAGGACGGAGCCGGGGCACTGGCTTCGTCGGCCGCCAGTTGCAACAGCGGCACGCCTGGCATGGCGCAGTCGGCAGCGTGGTACTGCAAACACTTGCCCAGTGCGTGACCAGACGAACCCTGGGCGGGTTCTGCACTGAACCCGGGATTAGCCTCGGGATCAACCTTGGGATCAAAGCCCGGCTCGGCATCAACGCTCGCAACCCGGCTCAGGTCATCGGCAAGGTGGGCATAGCCATGCAGTTGGGTTGCAGCCTGTCCCAACAGCACCCCCAGCACCAGCAACAGCCGCAAGCCAAGCTTTATCCAGTGACTGGGAGCTTGCAAATCGACTGGCGATGAACGACGCGCGCTGGACATGGGACGCTAAGGAGTCTGGGTAAGGAGTCTGGGGAGTGGGCCGAGGTTCTATGCCAGGCGGAGTATCAGTCGCCGTAGAGCTTTTGCTTGAGCTCGCGACGGGTCT
>CAIPUP010000268.1 GCA_903868285.1 uncultured beta proteobacterium | reverse complement strand
GGTTTCGCGCGGCACCAGGGGAATGTGCTTGCTGCTGACATCGTTAGTGCCAATCACGCCACTGCGAAAGCGCGCCTCGGTCAGTGACAGATTGGCGCGCAACACCAGCCTGGCATGCGCCTGCACACTACCGTCCAGTTCAATACCGGCACGGCGTGTTGGCGGCAGATTGATGTTGGTAAAGGTGGGCGCAAAGTAATGAATCTCGTTGTTGAGATAGTTCACAAAGGTACTGGCACGCCAGCGTGTGCTGCCTGACTGACCATCCAGGCCGAGTTCATGATCGCGCGAGGTCTGCGGCTCCAGCAAGGTGACGATGGAATCGAAACTGGCGCTGCCATATTGACTGTAGCTTTCATCAATCGTGGTGGTGCGAAAGCTCTCACCCACGCGACCGAATACGCTGATACCGCTGCCTAGCGCACCGCCCAGGCCACTGCGCAGCGCCATTTCCCAGGCGCGCGGCGAACTGGTCTTGCTGCCGCTGGCATAGCTGGCGGCATTCATGCGGTCACGCGCGCTGGTGATGACGCGCTGCTGGCGCGCCCCGAGCGTGAGCTGGCTATCGGCATTGAGCGCAAAACGATCCTGCACATAGAAGGCACGGGTGGTTTGCGCGGCATCGACATTGGTCAGCGGCGCACTCAGCATGGCCAGGCCGGCTGCCCGACGCGCGCCGTAATCGACGTCCTCCATGTCGACACCCAGAATGAAGTTGTGCTTCACGCCAGCGACATGCAGCGGCAACTTGAGGCGCGGCGTGAAACTCCAGGCATGGCTGCGCGACTCGGTATAGGTATCACTGCCGGTGCCGCTGTAATCCTTTTGCAGCGAGTTGCGCACCGTGCTGCGCCAGCCCAGATCGGCCGCCAGCTCTGCATCGCCAGCCAGCGCGGTCTGGCCTGACAGCCCGGCACGCGTGCCATCGCGACCAGAGTAGTCACTCGGTCGACTGGTGCCACGCGGATCGCTGGCCAGCTGCGCCATGGTGCGCTCACCCGGCAAGCGCAGGTTCTGGTTTTCCAGGCCGACATTGAAGGCCAGGTGCGAGCGCTCGCCAAAGGCGCGCACCTCGGCCGCGAGATTTTTCTGGCTCAACTGATTGTTCAGACGATAGTTATCGCTACTGTGATCACTCAGGTCGAGTGATAGCCCAAGACGATCGCTGGCGGCACGGTAGCCGGCGCGCAGTTCCTGGGTATCCAGGCTGCCGCGCAGCAAAGAAACATTGGCGCTGCGCGTACCGGCCTGCGGCGCACGGGTGATGATGTTGATGGTGCCGCCCGTGGCATTACCGCCGTACAACACCGCACCACCCCCGCGCAGGATTTCGATGCGCTCGATACTCTCCAGCGGTATCGCCGACCAGCGCTGCGACACCAGTTCGATTTCATTCAGCCGCTGGCCGTTGAGCAGCAGCAGGGTGTTCTGATCGCCGCTGACACCGAAGCCACGCATGTCGATCTGTGCGTCCGGGCTGCCAGTGCTGTCGCGGGTGACGAT
>CAIPUP010000267.1 GCA_903868285.1 uncultured beta proteobacterium | reverse complement strand
GTCGGTATCGACAATGGGCCCCACCCCACCCATCTCCAGCACCTCCTGATCACCCGGCTTGCGATGACGCACACCATCTTGCACCAGACGCAGTGCCTCACCGTCTTCCAGCGAGATGTAACCAGCCGGCCCGATGAAGTTGGCGGTCAGCAATTTGTCCTGGGTCATGGCAGGTGTGTCGGATTCAAAACCAAGATAGGTGATGTGCAACTCCACCAGGTCTGGCCCCTTCGGGCGTAGATGACGAATGGCATAGGTGTTATCCACCTGAGCCACGATCAAGGCCGGAAAAATGGAAAGAATCGTGGTCTTGTAGCCATCGTTCAGATCCAGCGGCACCCGCACCAGCGCCGGATCGGCCATCTTCATGTCGGGATCGAACTTGCCGGTGCCGGCATAGGCCTCGGCCACAATCTTTTGATCGGCCTGATCCTGATCGGTCACGATGGAATGGTTCCAGGTGTTCTTCAATTCGCCATCGAGCTTGATCCCGCCACGCATGGTCGGCTGCTGCAATCCGAACGACACCTGGAACTGATGCAACAGCGAGCCGTGATACGGATCGCGCACATTCTCGTTGTAGAGCTTCCAGTTGCCGGGAATGCGCTGACGCAGATAACCCAGCACCCTGGGCTTGCGCTGCACCAGCAATCGCTCGATCTGGGCGCAGGCATGTGGCCCCAGATACGCTGGCAGCGCTGGTACATCCTTGGAAAAACTACCAAACACCAGACCACCGTAGCTGGCGATCTGCATCCGGTTCAATGCATGCGCTTGTTTATCGAAACCCGGCGGCATACCACCCTTGCCCTTAACTCCGCGCTCCAGCGTCACGCCCGTCAGTTCGCCTTTAAGACTGTAGGTCCACAGATGATAGGCACAGGTAATGCGACGCAGATTGCCCCGCACTGCCGTCACCAGCTTGGCACCGCGATGGGCGCAGGAATTCTCGAACGCATGCACTGCGCCATCTTCAGCACGAGTGACAACCACCTGCATCGCACCAACCCAGGTGGTTAAGTAGTCACCGGTGTTGGGCAACTCCACTTCATGACACAGATAGTTCCAAACCGGGCCGCGAAAAATTCTTGCGTTCTCGGCCTGATAGATGTCCTCGCGCGTGAACACGTCGTAGGGCACGCGCGAGAAGTCGCTGTGACTCCAACCCTCGGCCGTTACCTGAATAGAATCGGACCGTTGCGACTGATCCTGCATTAGTTTTTTCCTCACTGAATCTCGTTGTTGTGGATCTCGCTGCCGTTCAGACAGCGCAACACCCCGGACAGGGACTCCAGCACAGCTTGCCGACGCACTTGGGCGCGATCACCTGACAAATGCAAGGTCAGGACCAGGCTGTGGATTGCAGCGGTTGATGCCTGCAAGTTGTTAACCATTGCCGTCTCGGGCAAGGCTTTCCAGGCCCAGCCAAAGCACACTGTTCCCACCGGCTTTTGCGCTGAACCACCCGCAGGGCCGGCGATGCCAGTAATCGATAACGCGATATCGGCCCGACTGCGCTGCAGGGCACCGCAGGCCATCTCCAGTGCTACCGGCTCGCTCACTGCACCATGCTCAGCCAAGCTGCGCTCGGACACACCCAGCATGTCGATCTTTGCCGCATTGCTGTAGGTGACAAAGCCACGATCGAACCAGGCCGAGCTGCCGGCAATCGCTGTCAGCGACTGCGACACCCAGCCGCCGGTACAGGATTCCGCTGTGGCCAGGCGTCGCGCCCGCCGTTGCAAGCCTTCGGCCACCGCAGTAGCGAGCGCTGATAACGCGCGCTCGTCGGTCTGATCACTCACTATGCCCGCCAGAGATTGAGCAGCGTTAACACGATAGCCATGCTGATCAGGCTATACGCAGCAGCGGCGATGTCATCCGCCATGACCCCAAACCCGCCCTTGCAGCGACGGTCAATGTCACGAATCGGCGGCGGCTTGAGCACATCGAAAAAACGAAAACTGAAAAAGGCCAGAGCCTGCCAGGCCCAGCCTGGTGGCGTGAACATCAGGATCAATACAAACGCCACCACCTCATCCCAGACCATGCCGGAATGATCGGCAATGCCCATGTCACGACCGGTACGGCCACAGGCCCAGACACCCAGAACAAAGCCAATCGCTACGGCAATGAACTGAGCGCCGAGCGAGAGATAGCCAGACAGCAAGTAGTGAATCGGAAAGCCCAGCAGGGTACCCACCGTACCTGGCGCAACGGGTGCCAGACCTGTGCCAAAGCCTAAGGCGATGCAATGCGCCGGATGCGACAACATGAAGCGCCAGTCGGGACGGGTCATCCAGCCGCGACCGGCAGGGCCTGAACCATCACCCGAATGATTGGCCGAAGTTTCTTGGTCACTCACGCTTTTCTCCTTGATCGCGCGTCACCGCAGAGTGATCGAAGCCGAAGTGATCGAAACCACGATGCTGCGGATGAAACAAGCTGCCATCAGCCTCATGCAAACGAATCAGCCCGACTTGATCGCCCACGGCCTGCACTAGCGTACCAATGCGTGTGAGGGGCAACTGCAATGCATCAGCGATGCCTTGAATACGACTCGTCATCGAGGGCGCCGCGGTAAACAGCAACTCGTAATCATCCCCCCCTGACAGCAGATAACGCCGTTGCAAGGCCTGATCATTCAATTGTTGCAAGGCCGGCGCACAGGGCAACTGCGACAGTTCGATCTCAGCGCGCAGACCGGACGCCTGCAGCACATGATCAAGGTCAGCCAGCAGACCATCCGAAATATCAATCGCGCTGTTGGCCACGCCGCGCAAGCGCTGGCCCAGCAGTACCCGCGGCGTCGGATCCTCCAGTCGCTGCAGGCATTGCTGTCGCTGTGCAACTGTCAAAGCGGCGGACAAAGCGCCAGCCCACTCGCCAGCAGGATCGCTGTCCTGCAAACAGGCCAAGCCCAGCGCCGCTTCGCCGGTGCAACCGGATAGCCACAGCGCATCACCGTCGCGCGCAGCATCACGACGCAAGGCATGCTGTGCATCCACCTCACCCATGATGGTGACCGAGATCGTCAGCGGACCACGCGTGGTATCACCGCCGATCAGCTCGACATCCCAGGCATCGGCCAGTGACCAAAAGCCGTCCGAGAATGCTGCCAGCCAGGGTTCATCGGCCTCGGGCAAAGCCAGCGCCAGCAAGGCATAGCGCGGCACAGCCGCACAGGCTGCCAGATCTGAAAGATTGACCGCCAGGCTCTTGCGACCGAGTCGGTAGGGGTCGGTAGCAGGGAAAAAATGCTGACCCGCAACCAGCATGTCGGTGGAAATTGCCAACGAATTCCCAGCTGGCACATCCAGCAAAGCGCAGTCATCGCCCACCCCAAGCCTGGCGCGACGGGGTGCGCGCTTGAAGTAGCGCGAGATCAGTGCAAATTCATTCGCCACGGCTGACCCAGGTGGCGTGCGCTTTAGCCTGCGCCGCGCGGACCGCGTTGCTCGGCCGGGCGCAATTCACGCGCCAGGCGATCGAGCACACCATTGACATAGCGATGGCCGTCGGTGCCGCCGAAACTCTTGGCCAACTCCACCGCCTCATTGATGATGACGCGATAGGGAATCTCCAGCGACTGTTTCATCTCCCAGGCGGCCAGCAACAAAATGGCCCGTTCCACCGGCGCCAGTTCGTCCAGCGTGCGATCCAGTAACGGCGCAATCAGCGGCTCCAGTTCCACTGCCTGCGCGGTCACGCCACGCAATAGCCGTTCAAAATAATCACGATCGGCACGCGCAAAGTCCGGACCGTCGCCGTCATCGCTCTGGGCACTCTTTTCAGCAATCCATTCGGCACTGCGCTCCGAGAGATGCTTCTCAATCTCGGCGATTGCGCCATGACCGACCAGCCAGCCATACAGTCCCTGCACCGCCAGCTCGCGCGCGCGCCGTCTGGCGCTAGTGCGGCTCGGGGGCGGAGCTATCGGCTCGCTGACGGTCATTCCTCGTCCTGGCTGAAGTTACCCAGCAGGCATGCCATTTCAACCGCCACTTCGGCGCAATCACGGCCCTTCACCGGGGCGCGGACTTCTGCCTGTGGATCGTCCTCGGTGGTGAGAATGCCATTGGCGATAGGAATGCCCGACTCCAGCTGCACCCGGGTGATACCCGCAGCGCTTTCGTTGGAGACCAGTTCAAAATGATAGGTCTCCCCGCGTATCACCGCGCCCAGGGCGATCAAGGCATCAAACTCACCACTGTCAGCCAGTGCCTGCAGAGCTAACGGGGCTTCCAGCGCACCAGGCACGCTGACCAGGGTGATGTCGTCATCGGCCACACCAAGTTCTAACAACCGTGCATGGCAGGCATGCAACAGGGCACGCCCCACTTCTTCGTTGAAACGGCAGCGCACGATACCGACGCGCAGACCATGCCCCTGTTGACGCACTTCAAGAATTTCCATGATCAGCCTTTCCGGGCATGCGATGCGCCAGCCTTGGCCGAGCGCAGGGTTTGTTCAACTTCTGGACGCTCGACATAGCGTGTGACTTCCAGACCAAAACCGGTCATGGAGGGAATGCGGCGTGGGGCAGCCAGCAAGCGCATACGGGCCACGCCAAGATCCTTCAGTATCTGCGCGCCGATACCAAAGCGCAGCAAATTGGAGCGCGGCGTGGCACGAGGCGTGACCGGCGCAGCAACACGCTCGAACAACTGCGAGGTGCTCTCGCCACAGCTAAGCAACAGTACGACGCCGGCACCACAATGGGAGATGTACTCCAGCGACTCATGTACCGAGAAAGAATGACCGCTTTCACCGTGGTCGAGGATGTCGATCAGCGAAGTCGGATGATGGACACGCACCAAAGTTTCGCCCTGCGGATCAATGTCACCGAGCACCAGCGCGAGGTGGGATTCACCCGAGGACTTTTGCAGATACGAGATAAGGCAGTAATCGCCATAGCCTGTGTCGATGGTGCGCTCGGTAACGCGACGCACCAGGTTCTCGTTGCGGCCGCGATACTGAATCAGGTCGGCAATAGTGCCAGTACGTATGCCATGTCGGGCACCGAACTCCAGCAGGTCAGGCAAACGCGCCATCGTGCCATCGTCCTTCAACACTTCGCAGATCACGCCGGAAGGCTCAAGGCCAGCGAGTTCGGCCAGATCACAGCCCGCCTCGGTGTGGCCGGCACGCACCAACACACCGCCGTTTTGCGCCATCAGCGGAAAAATGTGACCGGGCTGAACAATGTCCGACGGCCGGGCGTTGGCAGCCACTGCCGCTTGTACCGTACGCGAACGGTCATGCGCCGAAATACCGGTCGTGACACCTTCAGCCGCCTCAATCGACACGGTAAAAGCAGTGCGATGCGGTGCGCGGTTGTCCTGCACCATCAGCGGCAAATTGAGTTGCTGGCAGCGTGCTTCGGTCAGGGTGAGGCAGATCAATCCACGACCATGGGTAGCCATGAAATTGATCGCTTCCGGCGTCACAAACTGGGACGCGATGATGAGGTCACCCTCATTTTCACGATCCTCGTCATCTACAAGAATGACCATTTTGCCGGCCTTGATGTCGGCAACAATATCGGCGATGGGGCTCAGGCTCATGCACAACTCCATATAAGAGCCTTGATTTTACGGCTTTCCACCCCTGCCGTACCATTCGGGACCAAAACAGATCGAGTCAACTACGGCCAGGGATAAAAAGTGCTCATCGGGCGACCGTTATTCATCGATTTCTGTTCATTGATTCCTGTTCATTGATTCTTTGAGGAAGACATGCAATCCAGCTTGAAAATTCTCATCCTCGGCGCTGGTGCGGTGGGAGGCTATTACGGCCTGCGACTGTTGCAGGCTGGCGCCGATGTTCAGTTTCTGGTGCGCCCTCGCCGTGCACAGCAACTGCAGCAAATGGGGCTCGTGGTCAGCGGCGCGGTGAACCTGAGACAAACGGTGCGCTGCATTAGCCAGGAATCGCTGCAACAAGCAGAGTCAAGCCGCCATTGCTTCGATCTCATCCTGCTGTCATGCAAAGCCTACGACCTGGACGCTTCCATGGACAGCATCATGCCTGCAGTGGGCAAGCAGACCCTGATCGTGCCCTTGCTCAACGGCATGGCGCACTTGAAGACGCTGGATCAACGCTTTGGCGTTGAGCGTGTCAGTGGCGGAAGTTGTTGGCTGGCAGGCTCACTGAACCAAGACGGCGAAATTCAACTGATGTCGGGTATGCACCGCATCGTGTTTGGGATTCGCCCTGGCAATCTGGCGCATGCCAGCGGCAGCTTGCAGCAACTGCAACAGCTGTTCGCTTCGACACCAGTGCCGGGCTTGCTGTCCGGGAACATTCTGCAAGAGATGTGGGACAAATATGTCCTGCTGTGTTCCGCAGCCGCCATGACCTGCCTGATGCGTGGCGCAGTCGGGGACATCATGCAGAGTGAAGACGGTCGAACACTGACCGAAGCAATGCTGAAAACCTGCGCCAGCGTGGCGAAACAGGCTGGTCATGCATTGAGCAAGGAAGCGCTGCAAGGAATCCGCGACTGGCTGACCGAGCCGGGATCGCTATTCACCGCCTCGATGTTGCGCGACATCGAGGCCGGCCATCGCACCGAAGCGGCACATATCGTGGGAGACATGTTGCAGCGGGCCAGAGCTGGCGCTGTGGAATGCGCCGTGCTCAGCACCGCCTGGGCGCATCTGCAGACTTACGAGGCAAGGCGCGTTGCACAGCGCCTGCCCGCCTAGCCCAGGACCAAAGCGGCCTGGGCTGTCACCAAGGCCTGAAACTCAGGCCGCAGCAACGACTTCGCGGGCAACGATCTTTTCGCGGATCCGTGCCGACTTGCCCGAACGACCGCGCATGTAGTACAGCTTGGCGCGACGCACTGCACCGCGACGCTTCACCTCGACGCCGGCGATGATGGGCGAATGGGTCTGGAAGGTACGCTCAACACCCTCACCCGAGGACATCTTGCGCACGGTGAAGGACGAGTTCAGGCCGCGATTCTTCTTGGCAATGACAACGCCCTCGAAGGCCTGCACGCGCTTGCGCTCGCCTTCGACCACGTTGACGCTGACCACCACCGTATCGCCAGGGGCGAAGGCCGGGATCTTGCGCGCCAGTCGCGCCATTTCTTCCTGCTCGAGGATCTGGATCAGATTCATTGCATTGCTCCTTGAAAATCGATTTACCGCTTACCGTCTTGCGCCTGCTCCTGGAGAAACTCCTCCAGCAACCCGCGTTCCATCGCGTTCATCCCGCGCTGCTGCAGCAACTCCGGCCGCCGCTGCGCGGTTCGTCCCAGCGACTGCTTCAGTCGCCAGCGCACAATATTTGCGTGATGCCCCGACATCAACACCGCCGGCACTTCACTTCCAGCGTACTGCTCGGGACGGGTGTATTGCGGACACTCCAGCAGTCCGTCCGAGAACGTATCCTGCTCGGCCGACTGGGCATCATTCAACACCCCCGGCAACTGCCGCACTACTGCATCGATCAAGGCCATCGCCGCCAGCTCGCCACCGGAGATCACGAAATCTCCCAGCGACACCTGCCGGTCGACACAGCGCTCAATCAGCCGCTCATCCACCCCTTCATATCTGCCACACAACAACACCAGCCGGGCCTCGTCGGCCGCTTCAGCCTTGCCGCCGTCCTGCACGCCCTGCTGCATCAATTCCTGCAGCATGGCCTTGACCATGTTCTGCCGCAGCGGTTCACCCTGCGGCGAGAGGTAAATCACCTTCGCCTGCGGCGCACCTTCGCGCGCCGCCGCGATTGCCTTCTCCAGCGGCTCGGCCAGCATCACCATGCCCGGCCCGCCTCCGTACGGTCTGTCGTCCACCGTGCGGTAGTTGTCGCTGGAGAAATCGCGCGGATTCCACAACTGCAACTGCCAACGTCCCTGCTCCAGTGCCCGACGGGTAATGCCCGAACCGGTGATTGCACTGAACATTTCCGGAAACAGCGTGATGCAGTCAAAACGCATCCGCTTGCTACCAGTCACGTTGCCAATCCACCTGAATACAGCCTGCCGCCAAATCCACTTTCATCACCACGGTCGGGATGAAAGGCAGCAAACGCTCCACCCGTTGCGCCGGGGCGGTGTTTTCCACCACCCGCATCACATCATGCGCACCGTTACTGAACATCTCTTCCAGACGACCCAGACTCTCGCCGGCGCCGTTCACCACATCCAGGCCGATCAGATCAACCTGATAAAACTCGTCTTTCGCCAGCTCCGGCAGCGATCCGCGCTGCAAGGCCACTTCCCTGCCGCGATAAGCCGCAGCGGCATCCCGATCCACACAACCCTGCGGCCGCACCGCCAGCCGGCGATCATGAATTTCACACTCCACGATGGACAGCCGGCTCCAGCCCTCAGGCCGCTCCGGCGAACTACCCCCGGGCGCCGACATCCACCACTGCTTTTGTTCTGCCAGTACCGCTGGGCTGTCACCATACGGCTCGACCTTGATCCAGCCACGGGTGCCATGCGGCGCCAGGATCCGTCCCATCAGAATCAACGGTTGCTCAGCCGAGGCTGGCGCAGTCGCTTCCGGCACGACGAGGGCGGGCGGCGCAGACATGCCGTCAGCAGGCCGACGTCGCGAACCCGCTGTCTCGCTCAGGCAGCTTTCTGGGCGTACTGCTTGACCAGACGTGCCACAGTGGGCGACATCTGCGCGCCCTGGCTTTGCCAGTAGGTCAGACGATCGGTGGCGACGCGGAATTTCTCGCGACCTTCGGGCGCCTTGGTGTCATAGAAACCGACACGCTCGATGAATTTCTTGGTGGCCGAACGACGGCCGTCAGCCACGACCACGTTGTAGAACGGGCGCTTGTGCGCACCACCACGGGCAAGACGAATCACTACCATGTGCTATCCCCGAATACGGAAGTTAGCCGGCGCGCCGCAGCATCGGGCGATCTACCGGAAGCCGTCCGCGCAATTGCGGGGAAATTCCCGCGAACCGAAGGACAGCCAAAGCGAAAAAAGAGCGAGAGTTTACTGGGTTTACCCGCGCTCTGGCAAGGAATCCGGGCATTGGCAGGCGGAAGCACCGTGCAGCCGCCATGAAGAAAACCGGGGCTTCAAGAAATATCCAATAAAAACAATAACTTATGTTGAATTTGAAGCCGACCCCGGTACTTCGGCTGGTAGTTCGGCTGGTGCTTCGGCTGGTGGTTCGGCTGGTACTTCGGCTGCAGCCTGCACTCAACGCATGCCGGGCATCATGCCTTTGAAACCACGCATCAGCTTGGCCAGGCCGCCGTTTTGCATCTGCTTCATCATCTTCTGCATCTGCTCGAACTGGTTCAGCAGCCGGTTCACTTCCTGCACCGTCACCCCGGCGCCAGCCGCGATGCGGCGCTTGCGCGAGGCCTTGATGATCTCCGGCCGGCTGCGCTCGCCATGGGTCATGGAATTGATGATGCCCTCGAGCCGCCCGATCTGGCGCTCATCCACCTGGGAGGACTGCGCCGGCTGTGCCAACTGCGCCGGCAATTTGTCCAGCATGGCCGACATGCCGCCCATCTTGCGCATCTGCGCCACCTGCTGCTTGAAGTCCTCGAGATCGAAACCCTTGCCCTTGCGCACCTTGTCGGCCAGCTTGCGGGCCTGATCGACATCGATCGCCTTGTGCGCCTCTTCCACCAGCGACAACACATCGCCCATGCCAAGAATGCGCGAAGCCATGCGATCGGGATGAAACAGCTCCAGGCCGTCGAGCTTCTCGCCCACGCCGGTGAACTTGATCGGACAGCCGGTGACCTGACGCACCGACAGCGCGGCGCCACCGCGGGCATCACCATCGAGCTTGGTCAGCACCACGCCGGTGAGCGGCAGCGTCTGGCCGAAGGCGCGCGCCACATTCACCGCGTCCTGCCCCTGCATCGAGTCAACCACAAACAAGGTTTCGGCCGGATGCAGCGCGCCATGCAATTCAGCGATCTCGCGCATCATGGCCTCATCGACCGCCAGCCGTCCGGCGGTATCGACAATCAGCACATCGTGATAGTGGGTGCGGGCGTACTGCAGCGCCGCCAGTGCAATGTCCAAGGGCTTGGCGCTGGCCTCGGACGGAAAAAACGTCGCGCCGGCCTGTGCCGCCACGGTTTTGAGCTGCTCGATGGCCGCCGGCCGATAGACGTCACACGACACCAGCAAGGGCTTGCGCCGTTCGCGCTCAATGAGCCACTTGGCCAGCTTGCCACTGGTGGTGGTTTTGCCCGAGCCCTGCAGACCGGCCATCAGTATCACTGCCGGCGGGGTTACCGCCAGGTTCAGACCTGCGGCCTCGCCGCCCATCAGTGCAGTGAGTTCGCGCTGCACCACGCCGACCAGCGCCTGACCGGGGGTGAGGCTGCCCACCACATCCTGACCGAGCGCCTTTTCCTTCACCTTGGCGATGAAATCGCGCACCACCGACAGCGCCACATCGGCCTCGAGCAAGGCAACGCGCACCTCGCGCAAGGCGTCCTGAATATTGTCTTCGGTCAGACGCGCCTCACCGCGCAGGGTCTTGATGACGCGCGACAGGCGCTGGGTCAGGTTGTCGAGCATGGGAAAGTCAAAGCCTCATTGATGTCCGAACCACGGGTTACACTGGCGCCCATGCGTTCTGCATTTGGACATTCGATTCTACCTTGTGACCCGCGGTCGGCCTTGGCCTTCGGTGCAGTGCCAGTGCAGGTCTTTGTCGATACCGAAAAAAAGATCAGCAACACCCAATCATGACCAGCTCCAGCCTGATGCCCGTGGCCACTGCCTTGCTGTACATGCTCGGCGGGCTTATTCCCAGGCCATCGACTGCGCAGCAGCGCCAGATCGCGCCGTTGTCCACACTCCCCGCCTTGCTGGCCTTCGTACTGCATACCTTGCTGTTGCTGGAAACCTTGTTTCAAAGCAGTGAGTTACGCTTTGGCTTTGGGCAGGCACTGTCGGTCATGCTGTGGCTGGCCGTGTTGTTGTATGGGATCGAGCGCCTTTTCTATCGTATCGAAGGCATGCGCCTGCCGATTCTGCTGGCAGCGGCTCTATGCGCGCCGCTACCCACTCTGTTCCCCGGTATACCGACACCGGCCTATACCGCCAGCCTGGAATTCCGTATTCATCTGGCACTTGGCATGGCGGCCTACAGCCTGTTCACCATTGCCGCCATCCATGCCCTGCTCATGGCCTTGCAGGAGGCTCAGCTGCATCGGCGTGACGGCAGCGCCGATGTTGCGCACGGCAGCGCGCTAACCAGTCTGTTCAGCCTCTTGACCCTGCCACCGCTGCTCACCATGGAAGCGCTGTTGTTTCGCATACTGAGTGCCGGCTTCGTGCTGCTGAGCCTGACGCTGCTCACCGGGGTGCTGTTCTCGGAAACGCTGTTTGGCCAGGCCTTGCAGTTCAATCACAAGACGCTGTTTGCACTGCTGTCCTGGCTGATCTTTGGCGGTCTGCTGACCGGACGCTGGCTGCGTGGTTGGCGCGGGCGGCAGGCGCTGCGCTGGACGCTGGCCGGCTTCATCGCCCTGCTGCTGGCCTATGTCGGCAGCCGCTTCGTGCTGGAAGTGGTGTTGCAGCGCGGCCTGAACTAAGCCGCACGCTGCACCACACGCCAAGCCGCACGCGAAACTCCAAACCGGAACCCATGGACGACATCCCTCTAGGCTGGCAATACGCACTGCTGGCACTGCTGCTGGTGCTGTCAGGATTTTTCTCGCTGGCCGAAACCAGCATGATGGCGGTCAACCGCTATCGCCTGCGCGCCCTGGTGCGCCAGGGCCATCGCGGCGCGCAATACGCGCAGGAGTTGCTGGCGCACACCGATAAATTGCTGGGCGTGATACTGCTTGGCAACAACCTGGTCAATGCCGCCTCAGCCATGCTGGTGGCAGTCATCACCATCCAGCTCTTCGGTGATGACAAGGTAGCACTCGGCGTAGGCACGCTGGTGGTGACCTTCCTGATCCTGGTGTTCTCCGAGATCACTCCCAAGATCATCGGCGCCTCCTACCCGGAGCGCATCGCTACCGCCTCGGCCTATGTGCTGCGGCCGCTGCTGCGGGCTTGCTATGCCGCGGTGTGGTTCGTCAACTTGTTCGTTACCGCGTTGCTCTGGTTGCTGCGCCTGAAGACCCCAAGCGGCGAGCAATCGCAGCGCCTTAGTTTGGAGGAACTGCGCACCCTGGTGCTGGAGTCAGGACAATTCCTGCCCAAGAAGCACCAGTCGATGCTGATCAACCTGTTCGATCTGGAGTCGATCACCGTCGAGGATGTGATGACGCCGCGCTCGCGAATCGAAATGATCGACCTCGGCTCCCCCATTGAAACCATCCGCGAACAACTGGCCACCAGCTATCACACCCGTCTACCGGTGTGCCAGGACGAACCGGGAACGGTCATCGGCATTGTGCATCTGCGGCATGTGCTGGGTGCTATGCGCAGCGGCGAGATGACACACGACCAACTGCGCGACTTGCTGGCAGAGCCCTATTTCGTGCCGGCTGCAACGCCGCTGTTCTCACAGCTGGCTTACTTCCAGGACAATCGTCAGCGTCTGGCATTGGTGGTGGATGAATACGGCGAGCTGCTCGGTCTGGTGACGCTGGAGGACATCATCGAGGAGATCATCGGCGAGTTCACCACCAGCACCCCGGCCCGTGCCGGCGACCTGCATTGGGATGCACAGGGCAGCGTACTGGTGGAGGGCGGCAGCCCGTTGCGAGTGCTCAATCGCAAACTCGGCTTACAGCTGCCGCTGGACGGCCCCAAAACTCTCAACGGATTGATCCTGGACCATCTGCGTGACATTCCCGAATCGGGGGTGTCGGTGAAAATTGCCGATATCGCCATGGAAATCGTGCACACCGAAGACCGAGTGATCCGCACGGTGCGACTGTTCCGCACACCAACAGCCGCAAAGCAAACCTGAAAATCCGATCAAAATAAATAAATTTATCAATAAAAACAATATGTTATAGTAGTTTACAGTTTCTACGACACGATTCACACCCAATTCCCACCGGCGCCCAGCGCCCGCCCACCTCTGATGGCCACTGCAAATCCCTCGTCCAGCGCCAAACAATATGTCTTCCTCTGGGAGGGCCGCGACCGTCATGGCAAGACCATCAAGGGTGAAATGAAAGCCGGCGGCGAGGCCACCGTCAATGCGCTGCTGCGCCGCCAGGGCATCCTGGTGCTGAAAATGAAAAAGCAGCGCGTCGGCAGCGGCGGCAAGGTCAGCGACAAGGATGTCACCCTGTTCACCCGCCAGCTGGCCACCATGATGAAGTCTGGCGTACCGTTGCTGCAATGCTTCGATATCGTCGGCAAGGGACACAGCAATGCCGCTGTCAGCCAGCTGCTGATGGCCATCAAAACCGATGTTGAAACCGGCTCCTCGCTTGGCTCGGCGTTTCGCAAGTACCCACAGCATTTCGATGCGCTGTTTTGCAATCTGGTATCCGCTGGAGAGTCGGCCGGCATACTCGATACCCTGCTCGATCGGCTGGCCACGTACAAGGAAAAAATCCTCGCCATCAAGTCCAAGATCAAATCGGCGCTGTTCTATCCAGTAGCCATTGTGGCGGTGGCCTTCATCATCACCGCCGTGATCATGATCTGGGTCATACCCTCGTTCAAGCAGGTGTTCACCAGCTTTGGCGCCAATCTGCCAGCCCCGACACTCATGGTGATGGCGATATCGGATGCCTTTGTCAAATACTGGTATCTCATCTTTGGCACGATCGGCGGCGGCATTTTTCTTTTCCTGCGCCAGCTGAAAAAATCCCTCCCGCTGCAGGTATCGGTAGACCGCCTGATGTTGCGCCTGCCGGTATTTGGTGATCTGGTGATGAAATCCACCGTGGCACGCTGGACCCGCACCCTGGCCACCATGTTCGCCGCTGGCGTACCACTGGTGGATGCACTCGACTCGGTTGGTGGCGCCGCGGGCAATCATGTCTACCTGCTGGCGACCAAAGAAATACAGCACAAGGTATCAACGGGGGTCAGCCTCACCTCCGCAATGCAGGAAGCACAGGTCTTTCCCAACATGGTGATACAGATGTGTGCCATTGGCGAAGAATCCGGTTCGCTCGATTCCATGCTGTCCAAAGTGGCCGACTTCTTCGAATCCGAGGTCGACGATGCGGTGGCCGGACTGTCATCGCTGATGGAACCGATCATCATGGTGGTGCTGGGAACGCTGATCGGCGGCATGGTCATCGCCATGTATCTACCAATCTTCAAACTCGGCGAAGCGGTCTGATCGCAACAAGCGCGCTGCCAGAGCCACATCTCGGGAAATTCAATCAGCATGCTCGGTCTCGCCCCCAACCCGCTTGACTGGCTGATCGCCAGTGCTGCCTACCCGTGGCTTGCGCTGGTGCTCGGGCTGTGCGTCGGTTCTTTCCTGAACGTGGTGATTCATCGACTGCCACTGATGATGGAGCGTGAATGGACGGCGCAGTGTGCCGAACTGCGTGGGGAGGTGGCACCCGATCACGCCCCGCTCAATCTGTCGCAACCACGCTCACGCTGCCCGGCCTGTGGTCAGGCCATCCGCGCGCTGCAAAACATTCCGCTGCTGTCGTTCCTGTGGCTGCGCGGGCGCTGTGCCGCTTGCTCCGCCCGCATCAGCTGGCGCTATCCGCTGGTGGAATTGTTTTGTGGCCTGGCCACTGCATATTGCGCGCTGCATTTCGGTTTCAGTTTTGCAGCCGCTGCGGCAATGCTGTTCGTCTGGCTGATGATCGCTGCCACGGGCATCGACTTCGACACGCAGCTGCTGCCCGACTCGATCACCCTGCCGCTGCTGTGGCTGGGACTGCTGGTGAATCTGATCGGCGGGCCGGTCGATCTGCGTTCGGCGGTCATTGGCGCCATGGCCGGCTATCTGTTTCTGTGGAGCGTGTACTGGATGTTCCGCCTGGTCACCGGCAAGGAAGGCATGGGCTACGGCGACTTCAAGCTGCTGGCGGCCATTGGTGCCTGGACCGGCTGGCAGATGCTGCCACTGGTGGTGCTGCTGTCCTCGGCTATCGGTGCTGTCGTGGGCATCAGCCTGATCGTGTTTCACAAGCACGGCCGTGAAGTACCCATTCCATTTGGTCCGTATCTGGCTGGCGCCGGCCTGATCGCGCTGTTCTGGGGCCCGGCACTGACGCAGCGCTATCTGGCGCTGGTGCTATGACCTGGACTGTCGGACTCACCGGCGGCATCGGCAGCGGCAAGAGTGCCGTGGCCGATTTGTTCGCCGCACTGGGCGTCGTGGTGGTGGATTCGGATGCGCTGGCACATGAACTGACCGCCCCCGGCGGCGCTGCGATGCCCCGGATTGCGCAGGCATTTGGCAAAACCTATTTACAAGCTGATGGGGCTTTGGATCGCAAGGCCATGCGTGAATTGGCTTTTACTGACCCCACTGCAAAACAGCGATTGGAGGCGATCCTGCATCCGATGATTCGCGACCTGGCCGACCAACGCATTGCCGCAGCCACGGGACACAGCACTACCTGCCCGTATGCCATCCGCATGGTGCCGCTGCTAGTCGAGACCGGCATCGATCCGCGCAAGGTGCAACGGGTACTGGTGGTCGATTGCCCGGAAGCGACCCAGCGCCAGCGCGTGGCGCAACGCAGCAAACTCGACCCGGCACAGATCCAGCGCATCATGGACAGCCAGGCCAGCCGCAGCCAACGCCTGGCACGGGCCGACGATGTCATCGACAACAGCGGCAGCCTGGCGCAGCTGCCGGCGCAGGTCGAACGACTGCACCAACGCTACCTGCAACTTGCCCGAGCCTGAATTTTCCCTGACTGACCAGGTAAGCCCGGCAGACCGGAAATTGTCCCGGGGCTAGGCATTCGGGTAATTTCTGGGCGAGAATCGCCGCTGCCCAGAATCCGCCCTCCCAGAATTCACCCAACGGTGCGCACCGGTGATCGTCTACGAATACCCGCTGAACGAACGCATACGCACGCTGCTGCGCATGGAAGACCTGTTCGAGCGCGTCGGACACTTTCTCGGGCAGCAGGATGCGCAATCACACCATGCTGCATTGTTGACGCTGTTTGAAATTCTCGAAGTTGCCAGCCGGGCTGATCTGAAATCCGATCTGCTACAGGAACTGGAGCGTCAAAAGCAGATGCTGCAAACCCTGCGCAGCAATCCCGATATCCGCGAAGACGTATTGAATCAGGTGCTTGCCGATATCGAACGCGCCGCCACGCAACTGTTTGCCATGACCGGCAAGATCGGCCAGTACCTGCGTGAAAACGAATGGCTGATGAGCATCAAGCAACGCACCAGCATTCCGGGCGGTGCCTGTGAATTCGATCTGCCCTCGTATCATTTCTGGTTGCATCGCGACAGCGCACACCGATTGGTGGATCTGGACAAGTGGATCAGCCCGCTCTATCCGATACGCGATGGCACCGGCATCGTGCTCAAACTGCTGCGCGAAGGGGGTCATCCGCTGAACATGACGGCCCAAGCCGGGACATTTTCACAAATGCTCGGTGGCAAGCTGGCGCATCTGGTGCGTATCCGCCTGCCGGAGAACTCGCAGTACATCCCTGAAACCAGCGCCAACAAATACGCCTTGAACGTGCGTTTCACCATGTTTGGCAGCGAGCCGCGCCCGCGGCTGACCGAAGCCGACGTCGATTTCGAACTGACGTTCTGCAACCTGTAACACACCGGCATAAGCAACCAAGTATTGATTCGTTCCCGGCGCGTGCGCCACCGGGTAGCTTGCACTCCCTTTCATTGTTTTGGAGTGCATGATGCGAAAGCTCAATCCGGTCAAGCTGCTGGCGCTGCTGATCACACTGAACACCCTCGGCACACTAGCCACGCTGGGTACGCGAGTCAGCCTCGCCGCCACACCCCAGTCCGGCAAGGTCGTCAGCCTGTTGAACGTCTCCTACGATCCAACGCGCGAGCTGTATCAGGATTTCAACAAGGCCTTCAGTCAACACTGGCTGCATAAAACCGGACAAGTGCTGGAGCTTCGTCAATCGCACGGCGGTTCCGGTCGCCAGGCACGCTCGGTGGTGGATGGACTGCAAGCCGATGTGGTCACCCTTGCGCTTTCCTATGATGTCGATGAACTGGCCAACAAGCAGTTGTTGCCGCGTGACTGGCAAAAACGCCTGCCCAACAACAGCGCGCCCTACACCTCGACCATCGTATTTCTGGTGCGCAAGGGCAACCCCAAAGCGATACGCGACTGGGATGACCTCATCCGCCCTGGCATTGCTGTCATCACGCCCAACCCCAAGACCTCCGGCGGCGCGCGCTGGAACTATCTGGCTGCCTGGGGTTATGCCTTAGTCAAGAAGGACGGCAACAGGGACGGAAAGGGCAAGGCTGGAGGCGAACAGGCGGCACGCGAGTTTGTGCAAAAGCTGTATCGCAACGTACCGGTGCTGGACTCTGGCGCCCGCGCATCAACCGTCAGCTTTGTCGAGCGTGGCCTGGGCGACGTGTTGATCTCCTGGGAAAACGAAGCCTTTCTGGCGCAACGCGAACTGGGTCCCGACAGGTTCGACATCATCGTGCCCTCGCTCAGCATTCTGGCCGAACCCAGTGTGAGCCTGGTTGACAAGGTGGTGGACAAGCGTGGCACACGCCAGTTAGGCGAGGCCTATCTGCAGTATCTCTACACCGAAGAGGGTCAGGAAATCGTAGCCCGGCATTACTACCGGCCGCGCCTGAAATCAGTGGCCGATCGATATGCCGGGGTATTCCCACGCTTGCGTCTTCTCACCATTGACCAGGATTTCGGTGGCTGGAAAAAAGCCCAGGCAGCGCATTTCGCGGACGGTGGCGTGTTCGATCAAATCTATCAGCCGGGACGTTAGGCACGTTAGGCGCATTGGAATAAGCAAAGCAGCAATGCTTCGTTCCCTGCCCGAGGCCGACCGGTTACCTTGGCGCCTTCCTGATTTGACCATCACAGAGCGTCATGACCTCCCTGTTTTCTCGCCGCTCCCAGCGCGTACTTCCCGGCTTCGGTCTGTGCATGGGGTTCACCTTGCTCTATCTCGGCCTGATCGTCCTGATGCCGCTGTCGGCAGCATTCATCAAGACCGCAGCGCTCAGCTGGCAGGAATTTGGGGCGGCAGTGAGTTCGCCGCGCGTACTGGCATCGCTGCAACTCACCTTCGGTGCCTCGCTGCTGGCGGCGGCGATCAACGGTCTGGCCGGCCTGTTGCTGGCCTGGGTACTGGTGCGCTACCGCTTTCCCGGACGGCAACTGCTGGATGCCTTGATCGACCTGCCATTCGCCTTACCGACTGCAGTGGCTGGCATCGCCCTCACCACGCTGTATGCACCCAATGGCTGGCTGGGCGAACCACTATCGCGCTTTGATATCAAGCCGGCCTTTCATCCTAGCGGCATCGTGCTGGCACTGATCTTCATCGGATTGCCATTCGTCGTGCGTACAGTGCAGCCCGTACTCGAGGAGTTCGAACGGGAGCTGGAAGAAGCGGCAGCCTGCCTGGGTGCCACGCGGCTACAGATTTTCTGGCGGGTGATTCTGCCGACACTATTGCCCGCACTGCTAACCGGCTTTGCCATGGCCTTCGCCCGCGCTGTTGGGGAATACGGATCAGTGGTCTTCATTGCTGGCAATATCCCGATGAAAACCGAGGTCACCGCGCTGCTGATCATCACTCGCCTCGAGCAATACGATTACAGCGGTGCTACTGCGCTAGCCGTGGTGATGCTGCTGATTTCATTGGTGATGCTGCTGGGCATCAATCTGCTGCAAGCCTGGACTGATCGTCGCGCTGGGCGTGCGGAGGTCGCACGATGAGCAAATCTGCAAATCGCAGCGACGTCTGGCTCAAATCCGGCTTGCTGGCACTGGCACTGGGCTTTGTCCTGCTGTGCCTGCTGCTGCCACTGGCGCTGGTGTTTCACCAGGCCTTCAGCAAGGGCCTGCCAGCCTATCTGGCGGCATTGCAAGAACCGGCAGCGCTATCGGCCATCCAGCTCACGTTGTTGGCTGCCGTGATCGCTGTGCCACTCAATCTGATGTTCGGTATCTCTGCGTCCTGGGCCATTGCCCGCTTCGACTTTCGCGGCAAGAGTTTGCTGATCGCCTTGATCGATCTGCCCTTTTCGGTATCACCGGTGATTGCCGGATTGATCTATGTGCTGGTGTTTGGCGCCCAGGGCTGGTTTGGCCCTTGGTTGAACGAACACGACATCAAGATCATTTTTGCTATTCCCGGCATTGTGCTGGCCACGGTGTTTGTCACCTTTCCGTTCGTGGCGCGCGAACTGATCCCGCTGATGCAGGCCCAGGGCAAGGACGAAGAAGAGGCTGCCATCCTTCTCGGCGCCAATGGCTGGCAGTGCTTCTGGCACATCACACTGCCCGGCATCCGCTGGGGTTTGCTGTACGGCGTACTGCTCTGCAATGCGCGCGCCATGGGTGAATTCGGGGCAGTGTCGGTGGTCTCCGGCCACATCCGGGGTTACACCAACACGCTGCCGCTGCATGCTGAAATTCTTTATAACGAATATCAGTTCGCTGCCTCGTTTGCAGTGGCCTCGCGGCTGGCGCTATTGGCACTGGTGACGCTGGCCGCACGCAGTCTGCTGCAGTGGTTTAGCCATCGTGACCGTGCAGCGCCAGTACCGCACGAGCAATACGCGCACCCTGCCTCTGCAACACCCGCCGGTCTCGATACTGCGGTGAATGTCGATGACCGCAGGTCCAAGACCGAGGCCAGCCGTCGTTCGCTATTGAGTCAGGCCATGGCCTGGCTTGCTGCCGGGGTACTGGATGCTGCACCGCGCATGGATGCCTTACCTGGTGCGGGCAGCTTACCGGGCGTGGCTGAATCCCTGGCTGGATCATCCAACGCTTCAACATCAAGGGAACTGCATGAGCATCGAAGTTCGTAATCTACGCAAGCGCTTTGGTGATTTCACCGCACTGGACGATGTCTCGCTGCGTTTTGACCAAGGCGAGCTGGTGGCACTGCTCGGCCCCTCGGGCTGCGGCAAAACCACCCTGTTACGCATCATTGCCGGGCTGTCCCGTGCCGATAGCGGCGATGTGCTGTTCGATGGCAATGACGCCAGCACCCGGCAGCCGGGGGACCGACAGGTTGGCTTCGTATTCCAGCATTACGCGCTGTTCCGGCATATGAGCGTGTTTGACAACATTGCCTTCGGCTTGCAGGTCAAGCCGCGCGCGCAACGTCCCAGCAAGGCCGAGATCAGCCGGCGTGTGCATGCCCTGCTGCAACTGGTGCAACTGGACTGGCTGGCCGATCGCTTTCCGTCGCAACTCTCGGGGGGGCAACGCCAGCGCATCGCCCTGGCACGGGCACTGGCTGTGGAACCCCGCGTGCTGTTGCTGGACGAACCATTCGGGGCGCTGGATGCTCAGGTGCGCAAGGAGCTGCGACGCTGGCTGCGACGACTGCATGACGAATTGCAGGTCACCAGCATTTTTGTCACGCACGATCAGGAAGAAGCGCTGGAAGTGTCAGATCGCATCGTCCTGATGCATCAAGGACAGGTGATGCAGCAGGGCACACCCCAGGCGGTCTATCAGAATCCGGTATCGCCCTTCGTCTACGGCTTTCTTGGCAACGTCAATCGCTTTGACGGTGTGGCCGATCGCGGGCGACTGCATCTAGGTCAAGCCACGTACCGCACGGCTGACGAGGCAAGCAACGCCGCCAGCAACTTCATCGATGCGCCCGAGCATGCCGCCGTTCGCGACACCCCCGCCAGTGCCTATGTCCGTCCACACGAACTGGAAATAGAACGCTACGCGCACGGCAGGCCCGGTATCGCCGCACGTCTCAGTCGCGCCTGGCTGAGCGGCGGCGCGGCGCGGCTGGAGTTGCAGCAGGACGAACAGCCGGGCCTGATTGAAGCCGAGCTACCGCTGGCGCGCTTTCAGGCGCTACAGCTGCGTCAGGGAGAGATGCTGCTGCTGCGACCACAACAGGCGCATATCTTTCTGCATCCTATGGCACCTGCGCAGCAACTGGAAAAATAACATAACCTATTGATTTTATTGATTTTTTTAGGCGGCAACAGCAGCGGGGCCCTGGCTACGCGCAAGACACTCGCGCAACACTTCACCCAGCACGATGAGGATCGGCCCGGGCGATGCCGATTCGAACCTCAGCCCTGACTCCGGAACGCGCTGCAGGCTGAATTCCATTCCGGCACTCGCCTGAAGCTGGCCTACCAGGCGAGGTAATTCCTGCAGCTGCCCAAACACCTGGCGCTGTGTCGGCAGGGAAGCGTTCTGCACGACAGCCAGCGGCGTCGTCGCCGGTTTTCCGCGTGCAATCAGCGTGCGGGTAATGGCAGCCGCCTGGGTTGCACCCATATAAATCACTGCCGTGTCATTCAGCAGCAGCGGAGACACCCAATCATTGTCGGCCACCGCCGACGGGTCCTGCGCGACGCGCGGCGTCACCATGCACACATGACGACTCAGGCCACGTCGGGTCAGCGATACGCCCAGGGCGGCACTGGCCGCGACTGCCGCGGTGATCCCGGGCACCACCTCGGCAGTGATGCCTGCCGCAGCCAGCGCGTCCAGTTCTTCCTGCGCCCGACCAAACAACATCGGGTCACCGCCCTTGAGTCGCACCACGCAGGCATAACGGCGCGCTGCATCGACCAACCGCTTGTTAATGAATGACTGCGCCGTAGCATGCCGGCCACAGCGCTTACCCACCTGCACCAAGCGTGCCTTGCTGGCCAGGGCCAGTGTCTCCGGATGCACCAGCGCGTCGTGCAACACGATGTCGGCTTGCTGCAGCAAGCGCAGGGCGCGCAGGGTCAGCAAGTCTGGGGCACCCGGCCCGGCACCCACCAAAAACACCCGACCATGATTTGCCGCCGTCATCACTGCAAGCCCACCACCATGCCGGCAGCCACGGTGTGATTGGTCGCTTCATCGATCAGGATGAAGGCACCGGTGCAACGGTTGTTGGCATACAAGTCGATTGCCAGCGGCTGCTTCAGGGAAAGACTGACGCGCACGATGTCGTTCGGCTTGATCGCCTCCTGTGCCGACTCACGCTGCAAGCTATGAATATTCACCCGCTCAATGATGTCGGTGATGCGGGCGCTGGTGAGTCGTGTGGTGTGCTTGATCAACAGTCGGGCGCGCACATCGTAATTGTGCGGTCCGAACCAGCACAACTCGGCCTGCAAGCTGCGGCTCACCGTGGCGGGCGAATCTTCCTGCACCAATAGTTCGCCGCGAGAGATATCGCGCTCCTCATGTAACACCACCGCAATCGCATCTCCCGCGCTGGCTGATTCCCGCTCGCCATCGAAGGTCTGTATCGATAGCACCGTCGCGGTTTGGGCTGACGGTTGCAGCAGCAAATGCTGACCGCGATGCAGCTGCCCGCTCTCAACCCGCCCGAGATAGCGGCGTGCCGGATTGCCGGCCTGTTGCGCGCCACGACTGACCAGTTGCACCGGAAACCGCAAGGGTGCCGCCATGCTGTGTTGCTGCCCATTCATTGATTCCAATAATTCCAGCAAAGTCGGACCGCGATACCAGTCGATACCCTCGCCGGCATGCACCACCATGTCGCCACGCAGTGCGCTGATCGGCACGAACTCCAGGGATTCAAACGACAAGCCTGCTGCGAAATCGGCAAAGGCCTGTCGCACATCCCGGAACACCGAATACTCGTAACCCACCAGATCCATCTTGTTGATCGCCACCACCACATGCCGCACCCGCAGCAGGTGGGCCAGATAGAGATGTCGCCGACCCTGCTCCAGCAGTCCCTTGCGTGCATCCACCAGAATCACCGCCGCGTCGGCACTGCTGGCGGCTGTAACCATATTGCGGGTGTACTGCACATGGCCTGGGGCATCGGCAATGATGAACTTGCGCCGCGGTGTTGTGAAATAGCGATAGGCCACATCGATGGTGATGCCCTGCTCACGCTCAGCCTCCAGGCCATCGGTGAGCAAGGACAAATCCGGCTCACTCTGCCCACGCTGGCGCGAGCTGCGCGCGATCGCCTCCAGCTGATCGCTGGCCAATGTCTGGCTGTCGTGCAACAGGCGTCCGATGAGCGTGCTCTTGCCATCATCCACGCTGCCAGCGGTGATGAAGCGCAACACACCCTGCGCTTGCGAAACCACTGTTGATGCACCTTGACTGCGTTCTATTTCGCCGATGAGTGTCATATCAAAAGTACCCTTCTTTTTTTCGTCGTTCCATCGAAGCTTCGGAGGTCTGGTCATCCATGCGGGTGGCACCACGCTCGGTCAGCGTGGCCTGTGCGGTTTCACGCAAGATCTGCGACAAGGTCTGCGCCTCTGATGCCACCGGACAGGTACAGGTGATGTCGCCAACAGTGCGAAAACGCACTGCGACCGTCTCTATCTGCTCGCCTTGCGCGGCCGGCGTAAACGGCGTTATCGGTAGCAGCAAGCCATTACGACGCACCACCTGTCGAAGGTGAGAGAAATACAGCGATGGCACCTCCAACCCTTCACGCTCGATATAGCGCCAGACATCGAGCTCGGTCCAGTTGCTGATTGGAAACACCCGCAGGTGCTCTCCGGGATGGACCCGGGTGTTGTAGAGGCTCCACAACTCCGGTCGCTGATTTTTTGGATCCCACTGGCCCCATTCATCACGAAAGGAAACGATGCGTTCCTTGGCGCGTGCTTTTTCCTCATCGCGTCGCGCTCCGCCAATGCCCGCATCAAAGCCGTGCTCGGTCATGGCCTCGAGCAGCGTGACTGATTGCGCCGCATTGCGGCTGTCCAGCGGCGAACGCAAGCGCACCGTACCGCGCGCCATGGAATCTTCGACTGTGCGCACGATCAGGGTCTCGCCGAGTTGTTCGGCGCGGCGGTCACGAAACGCAATCACTTCGGGAAAGTTGTGACCGGTATCGATATGCAATAACGGAAAGGGAAAGCGCTCCGGCCGAAATGCCTTTTCCGCCAGCCGAAGCAATACAACCGAATCCTTACCGCCCGAGAACAGCAGCACCGGCTTGCCACACTCCGCCGCCAATTCGCGCAGGATGGTGATGGACTCGGACTCCAGCCACTCCAGATGACTTAGCGACATGACTCAGCCCTCCCGGCGCGCGACCAGACGGCCGCTGTGATCCAGATGCAGGCCACATTCCGCATGCGCCACCTGTGGCGTACCGCCGTGTTGATCCTGCTGCGCGCTCTCCCACCACCAACGACCGGCTCGCGCCGGCTCCTGCGGCAGGGTTGGACGGGTGCAGGGCGCGCAACCAATCGAGCGATAGCCCTGGGCATAGAGCCGGTTGACCGGTACCTCATGCGCCTGGATGTAATCCCACACCGCCTGCTCGGTCCAGTCGGCCAACGGGTTGTATTTGGGAATATTCCGAACCGGGTCGTGTTCGATCACATCCAAAGCAGTACGACTGATTGCCTGCTCGCGGCGCTGACCAGTGATCCAGGCCTGCTTGCCCTGCAGCGCACGCTGCAAGGGTTCGACCTTGCGCAGGTGACAACATTCCTGACGCAGTGCCTGACTTTGATAAAAACTGTTCACACCATGTAAACGGACATGGTTCGCTAGAGAACAGGGTTGCGGCGACAGTACCCGCAGGCGATAACCATAGCGCTGCTCAATATCATCGATCAGCTTCAGCGTGTCGGCGTGCAGCCGTCCGGTATCGAGGGTAAAAATCTCTATACCCAGTTCATGCCGCAATATGAGGTCAGTCAAGACCATGTCCTCAGCGGACAGGCTGCTGGCGAGCGCGATACGGGATGGCTCCGGTCCCGCCTGCTCCAGCGCTCGATACATCACCGCCAACGCGGCAGACCATCGGCGCGCATTGCGCAGCTGGGGCAGGGCATCGTCCTGATAACGACTGGGCAAT
>CAIPUP010000266.1 GCA_903868285.1 uncultured beta proteobacterium | reverse complement strand
GTGCAACAGCATCTGCGCTTCATTCATCACGCTGTGCCACAGCACCGCGTCCTCGCCTTGCGGCATGGCGGCGGCGATGCCACGGCCGCGCACCGCGCGCGTGCTGACGGTGCGAATGTGGGTCGGGGCGCGTGGCCGGGCGTACCAGCGCGCACTGGCCAGTACCTCGAGACTGAAGTGATCATGAAAATGCGCCGCTACCGACGCGGCCAGCGCCTGCGCTTCTTCTGCGCTCAGCTGCAGCGCTTCATCGTCCAGCAGCACCAGCTGATCGCGTTCCAGTTTCAGATGCACCGGGTCGACCCGCATCCAGGGCGCATCGTCGGCGGTGCGATGCGGGTCATTGCTCCGATGCACTTCGTCAGCTTGCGGCGTTTCACCCAGCCGGGCATAGGCTGCCGCCGGATAGTCGTTCTGTGCCTCCACGCCAAACACCTCCAGCCACCAGCGATCGCCATCGCTGGCCGGCATGGCCGTGCGCCGCGCGCGCGACAACAGCAAGGCCAGCGCCGGCAGCGGCGGCACAGCAGTATGTGAGGGGAGCGGGAACAGCCCGGGAAGAGTCAGTCGGCAATGCACGGCGCGCAGTCTATCAGGCAGGCTGTGGCACACTCGCCCCATGCAATATGAATTCAAAATCGGTTGGCGCTACATCCGTTCCCGCGCTGGCTCGCAGGGCGAACGCAACGCCTTCGTCTCCTTCATCAGCATGGCCTCCATCATCGGCATCGCGCTTGGCGTGGCGGCGCTGATCGTGGTGCTGTCGGTGATGAACGGCTTTCAGAAGGAAGTGCGCGACCGCATGCTGTCGGTGGTGTCGCACATCGAGATTCTCGCCGCCAGTCCCACTCCGCCCGACTGGAATGCGGTGATGCAATCGCTGGGTCGTCATCCCAAGCTGGTGGCAGCCGCGCCCTATGCCCTGGCCCAGGCCATGCTCTCGGGCGGCGACCAGATGCGTGGTGCGGTGATCCGTGGCATCGACCCGGCGCTCGAGGGTGGGGTGGCCGATGCCATTCGCACGCTACGGGTGGGGCAGGCCAGCGATCTGCAGCCGGGCAGCTTCAACATGATTCTGGGCGCTGATCTGGCGCGTGCCTTGCGCGTGCGCGTGGGTGACAAGGTGGTGGTGATTTCGCCGCAGGGCAACTTCACCCCGGCTGGTGTGATTCCGCGCCTGAAGCAATTCACCGTCAGCGGCATTTTTGAATCGGGGCACTTCGAATACGACTCGGCGCTGGCCATGATTCATCGCGATGATGCCTTGCGGCTGTTTCGCGAAGCTGCGGTCACCGGCCTGCGCCTGCGCGTGAGCGATCCGCTGGATGCACCGCAGGTGGCGCGCGAAGTGCTCGCTGCGTTGCCGGCAGTGCTGGCCGATCAGCTGGTGGCGCGCGACTGGGGTCAGATCAACCGCAACTGGTTTGCCGCGGTGCAGGTGGAAAAACGCATCATGTTCGTGATCCTCACCCTGATCATCGCGGTGGCCAGTTTCAATCTGGTGTCCTCGCTGGTGATGACCGTCACCGACAAGCGTGCCGACATCGCCATCTTGCGCACCCTGGGTGCGTCGCCGGCATCGATCATGAAAATTTTCATGGTGCAGGGCGCGATCGCCGGTCTTGGCGGCACAGCGCTCGGGCTGGTGGGTGGGGTGCTGTTCGCGAGCAATGTCGATGCCATCTATTCCGCGCTCGGCCTGCAGCTGATCCCCAAGGTACTGTATTTCATCGACTATCTGCCCACGGATCTGCGTGCTGGCGATGTGGTTGCCATCGGCATCACCGCAGTGGTGCTGGCAATACTGGCCACGCTCTATCCCAGCTGGC
>CAIPUP010000265.1 GCA_903868285.1 uncultured beta proteobacterium | reverse complement strand
CCACCACATGAAAAAACAGTTCATCCGGCTTGATCAGTCCCAGCTCATAGCGCGCGCGCTCTTCCACCGCATCGGTGCCCTGCTTCAGGTCGCGCACTTCTGCCTCCATCGCGCCATTACGGGAAGCCAGGGTATGGTTGTACAGCCGTTGGGCATCGACCTGCTGATCGAGATCCCAGACCCGCATCCAGCCGCCCTTGCCCAGCCACAGCGGGTACTGGATGCCCAGGATCAGCAATACAAAAAGGATGGAAAGTACGCGCATCGGCGAAGGTTAATACTTTATTTACCGCAGCTGATAAAAGGCGTCGCGCCCGGGATAGCTGGCGGTTTCGCCTAACTCTTCCTCGATACGCAGCAACTGGTTGTACTTGGCGGTGCGATCGGCGCGCGACAACGAACCGGTCTTGATCTGCAGCGCATTGGTGCCTACGGCGATGTCAGCAATGATGGTGTCCTCGGTCTCACCGGAGCGATGGGAAATCACCGCAGTGTAGCCGGCACGCTTGGCCATCTCGATCGCCGCCAGCGTCTCGGTCAGCGTGCCGATCTGGTTGACCTTGATCAGGATGGAGTTGGCCACACCCAGCTGTATGCCTTCACGCAGGATGCGGGTGTTGGTGACGAACAGATCATCACCGACCAGTTGCACCTTGCGGCCCAGGCGGTCGGTCAATGCGCGCCAGCCCTCCCAATCAGATTCCGACATGCCATCTTCGATGGAGATGATCGGGTACTTGTCGGCCAGGTTGGCGAGGTAATCGACGAAGCCCTCAGAGGACAGAGAAAGTCCTTCAGAATCAAGCACATACTTACCATTTTTGTGAAACTCGGAACTGGCGCAGTCGAGTGCCAGCACGACATCGGCACCAGGCTGGTAGCCGGCCTTGTCGATGGCCTCGAGCACCAGCTGTATAGCCGCCTCGTTCGATGGCAGGCTGGGTGCAAAGCCGCCTTCATCGCCCACCGTGGTCGAGAGCTTGCGGCCATCGAGCATCTTTTTCAGCACCTGGAACACCTCGGCGCCACAGCGCAGCGCCTCGCGGAAACTGGTCGCCCCCACCGGCACGATCATGAACTCCTGCATGTCCAGGCTGTTGTTGGCATGCGCGCCGCCATTGATGACATTCATCATCGGCACCGGCATCTGCATGCCTCCAGCACCACCCAGGTAGCGATACAGCGGCAGACCCGATTCCTCGGCCGCGGCCTTGGCCACTGCCATCGACACCGCCAGCATGGCGTTGGCACCCAGCCGGCCCTTGTTGTCGGTGCCGTCAAGATCAATCAGGGTGCGATCGATGAAGCTCTGCTCCTGGGCGTCAAGGCCCAGGATCACTTCCGAAATTTCGGTGTTGATATGCTCGACCGCTTTCAGCACACCCTTGCCACCATAGCGGCTGGTATCCCCGTCGCGCAGTTCCAGTGCCTCGCGGCTGCCGGTGGACGCACCTGAGGGCACTGCGGCGCGACCCATCACACCAGACTCCAGCAAGACATCGGCTTCGACCGTGGGGTTGCCGCGCGAGTCCAGAATTTCCCGGGCGACGATATCGACGATGGAGCTCATACAGGGTTCCCATGTTTCAGTTGTTCAATCAAGGACTGCTCGGCCAGGCCATGCTGCTTGACCAGCTGGTCCAGCGCCTTGAGCGTGCGCAGCAATTGCTTCATCTTGGGCAAAGGCCAGGCGTTCGGACCATCAGACAGCGCCTTGGCCGGATCGGGGTGGGTTTCCATGAACAGCCCGGCAATGCCAGTCGCCACCGCCGCACGGGCCAGCACCGGCACAAACTCACGTTGACCACCCGAGGAACTGCCCTGGCCGCCGGGCAATTGCACCGAGTGCGTGGCGTCGAACACGACCGGACATCCGCTCTCGCGCATGATGGCCAGACTGCGCATGTCGGACACCAGGTTGTTATAGCCGAAGGACACGCCACGCTCGCACACCATGATGCTGTCGGCACCGCCAGCAGCTTCGCGCGCCTTGTCCACCACATGCTTCATGTCACCAGGGGCGAGAAACTGCCCCTTCTTGATATTCACCGGCTTGCCACTGGCTGCCACCGCGTGAATGAAGTCGGTCTGACGGCAAAGGAATGCGGGCGTCTGCAACACATCCACTGCCGCAGCTACCGCCGCCACATCGCCAGCATCATGGACATCCGTCAGCACTGGCACGCCAATCTGGCTGCGTACTTCAGCCAGGATGGCCAGACCACTGTCCATGCCCGGACCACGGAACGATTTACCCGAGCTGCGATTAGCCTTGTCGTACGACGACTTGTAGATAAAGGGCACATCGAGTTCGCGGCAGATTTCCTTAAGCTCGCCGGCGGTGTCCATGGCCATCTGGCGCGACTCGACCACGCAGGGACCAGCGATCAGGAACAGCGGATGCTGCAGTCCGGCATCAAAGCCGCACAGCTTCATGCCTGGTCACCCTGCGCTTTGCGCTGCGCCACGGCCTTGTCATGGCGCACTAGCGCAGCACTGACATAGGCCTTGAACAGCGGGTGACTGGCACGCGGTGTCGAGGTGAATTCGGGGTGAAACTGGCTGGCAACAAACCAGGCATGCGACGGCAGCTCGACCATTTCGCACAGGTGCTCGCTCTGGGTGTAACCAGCCACCCGCAGACCGGCCTGCTTCAGACGATCGAGGTACTGGTTATTGACTTCATAGCGATGACGATGGCGCTCGTTGATGACGGCCGAGCCATAGATGCTACGAGCCAAGGAACCCTCTTCCAGCGCTGCCGCCTGCGCCCCAAGGCGCATCGAGCCACCAAGCTCGGAAGATTCGCTGCGGCGCTCGACCTTGCCATCGCGTCCTTGCCACTCGGTGATGAGCGCAATCACCGGATGCGGCGTCTCGGGATCGAACTCGGTGGAATTGGCACCGCTCAAACCACAGACGTTACGGGCATATTCGATCACCGCCAGTTGCATGCCCAGGCAGATGCCCAGGTAGGGAATATCGTTCTCGCGCGCGAACTGGATTGCGCGAATCTTGCCCTCCACGCCGCGCTTGCCAAAGCCCCCTGGCACCAACACGGCATCCACGCCCTCCAGACCACTGGTACCTTCGGTTTCGATCACTTCGGAATCGACATAGCGAATATTGACCTTGGCACGGGTATGAATGCCGGCATGGATCAGCGCCTCGGTGAGCGACTTGTAGGATTCCGTCAGCCCGACGTACTTGCCCACCATGGCGATGGTGATCTCGTGCTGCGGATGCTCCAGCGCATAGACCAGGCCTTCCCACACCGACAGATCGGCTGCCGGCGCCGTGAGTTCGAGCTTGTGGCAAACCAGGTCATCCAGATGTTGCTTGTGCAGCATCGAGGGAATCTTGTAGATGGAGTCCTCATCCCAGACCGAGATCACGCCATCGAGCACCACATTCGAGAACAATGAAATCTTGCGTCGCTCATCATCCGGTATCGGCCGGTCGGCGCGACACAACAGCGCATCGGCCGAGATACCGATCTCCCGCAGTTTCTGAGTGGAGTGCTGCGTGGGTTTGGTTTTCAGCTCACCGGCAGAGGCGATATACGGCACCAGGGTCAGGTGAACAAAGCAGGTGCTGCCGCGTCCGAGCTCCAGGCTCATCTGCCGGATCGCCTCGAGAAACGGCAACGACTCGATGTCACCCACCGTTCCGCCAATCTCGACGATGGCAACATCCGCACCTTCGGCACCCTTGCGGATACAGGCCTTGATCTCATCGGTGATATGCGGGATCACCTGCACCGTACGGCCGAGGTACTCGCCGCGACGCTCTTTCTTGATCACCGACTCATAGACCTGACCGGTGGTGAAGTTATTCACCCGCCGCATCTTGGCCGAGACAAAACGTTCGTAGTGACCGAGGTCGAGGTCGGTTTCCGCCCCATCCTCGGTGACGAACACTTCACCATGCTGAAATGGCGACATCGTCCCCGGATCTACGTTGATGTAGGGGTCGAGCTTGAGGTGGGTAACGCGGATGCCCCGAGTCTCGAGTATGGCACCCAGGGACGCTGCAGCGATCCCCTTGCCAAGAGAGGACACCACGCCACCCGTTACGAACACATACTTAGTCATTTGAAACCGGGGTAATTGGACGAGCGATTTTACTGCAAGACGCCAGCCTCACCGAAGGTTTGACGGAAATATCTTGCGCATGGCCGCGCAATCAAGTCGCTGGCAGCGACGACAAAACGACAAAACAATGTAATTGCAGACAATCGGCCGAACCGAACAGGATGCCCCCTCAATCAGTCAGCTCCGGCCGCTGGCGGAAATGTTCCAGCGCCTCGGGGTTGGCCAGCGCCTCGACATTGCGCACCGGCTCGCCATGCACGATGTTGCGCACCGCCAGCTCCACGATCTTGTTGGACTTGGTACGTGGAATGTCTGCTACCTGCAGCACTTTTGCAGGCACATGCCGAGGTGTGGTGTTGCGCCGCACTTGCTGGCAGATGCGCTGCACCAGCGCCGCATCCAGCGTCAATCCATCACGCAGACGAACGAACAGCACGATGCGCACATCACTGAGCTGCCCGGGCGGCCAGTTCTGACCTATCACCAGCGACTCAACCACCTCATCCAGTTGCTCCACCTGGCGATAAATCTCGGCCGTGCCAATGCGTACCCCGCCGGGATTGAGCGTGGCATCGGAACGTCCGTACACCACCATGCCGCCATGCGGTGTCAGCTCACACCAATCGCCATGCCGCCAGACACCAGGAAAATGTTCGAAATAGGCAGCACGATATTTGGCATCACCCGGATCGTTCCAGAACGCTACTGGCATGGAGGGAAACGAGGCACTGCACACCAACTCGCCTTTGCCATCAGGCTGCGCTCTGCCCTGCTCATTCCAGACCTCGATTCTCATCCCCAGGCCCAAGCTCTGGATTTCGCCACGCCAGACCGGCAGGATGGGATTGCTCAACACAAAACAGCCGCAAATGTCGGTGCCACCGGACACCGAGCCCAGCAGCACATCCTTTTTGACCGACTGATAGACGTAATCGAAACTCTCCGGCAATAGCGGTGAACCGGTCGACAAAATGGTGTGCACCGTATCCAGCTTGTGGGTGCGCATCGGCTGCAGCCCCGCCTTGGCGCAGGCATCGATGAACTTGGCCGAAGTCCCGAAATGCGTCATGCGCTCGGCATCGGCGTAATCCCACAAGATGCGCCCTTCCCGCAGGAACGGAGAGCCGTCGTAGAGCAGCAAGGTGGCACCGGAGGCCAGACCGCTGACCAGCCAGTTCCACATCATCCAGCCCAGGGTCGTGAAATAGAACAGCCGGTCATCCGGCTTGAGATCGGCATGCAGTTGCTGCTCGACCAGATGCTTGATCAGGCAGCCGCCGGCACCATGCACGATGCACTTGGGCACGCCTGTAGTGCCCGAGGAATACAGGATGTAGAGCGGATGATCGAAGGGTAACTGCTCGAACACCAGTGGCTGCGGCACATAAGGCGCAAGCAATTGCTGCAGGCTCAACGCAGACGGACTCCCCAGGTCGGCAGCATTAGCCATCGCGGCCGGGGCATCTATCCCGGCGTAGGGAACGATGACCGTCAGTCGCAACGCCGGCAAGCGCGTGACAATCTCGCGCAACTTGGGCAGGCAGTCGATGAATTTTCCGTTGTACCAATAGCCTTCAACCGCAAACAGCACCTTAGGCTCGATCTGTCCAAAGCGGTCCACCACGCCCTGCACACCGAAGTCGGGCGAACAGGATGACCACACCGCCCCGATGCTGGCCGCCGCCAGCATGGCCATGATGGCCTCGGGCATGTTCGGCAAATAGCCGGCTACCCGGTCGCCTGGGCCCACCCCGGCCGCACGCAGTGCCTGCGCCAGGCGCGACACCTGCTGACGCAACTGATCACGGCTGACCCGCCGCTGCAACTTGTCCTCACCCCAGAACACCAGTGCATCTTTCGACCCATCAGCCGGACCATGTACGCGCAACAAGTTCTCGGCGAAGTTCAGACGCGATTCTGGAAACCAGCGCGCACCCGGCATTTTTTCCCTGTCCACCACCACACGCGCACCACGATGCGAGGCGATCACACCGCAATCGTCCCAAACCGAAGCCCAGAACTGCTCGGGCGAATCGATACTCCAGCGCAGAAAGTCGGGCCAGGTATTGAGATCGAGTTGCCAGCGCCGGATGGCCTTGCGTGCGAAATCGGTCAGACGCGCCTGGGCGATGCGCTGTACGCTGGGTCGCCAGAGTGGTTGCGGCGGCAATGCGTTGGATGACTGTGGTTTGCGGGACATGACGATCCTGAATCGGATGGGCGGCAAGCAGTTACCGCAGTAGCGGCAAATTATAATGACTGACCCTGAACTGGAGCCCTGCCTTGAACTCAGTCTTGAACGCAGCTGCGCGTGAATCCATGGAATACGACGTATTGGTGGTAGGCGCAGGCCCTGCCGGCCTGGCCACCGCCATCCGTCTCAAGCAACTGGCGGCTAGCCAGGGCCGCGAGATTTCAGTCTGCGTGATCGAAAAAGGCGCCGAGGTCGGGGCGCACATCCTGTCAGGCGCGGTGATGGATCCGCGCGCGCTGGACGAGTTGCTACCCGGCTGGCGCAAGGGCGACGAAAGTGGTAACGCCCCGGCCTACACCCCGGTCAGCGAAGATCGCTTCCTGTTCCTCGGTGAGCAATCCTCCTGGCGCGTGCCCTCCGGGCTGCTGCCAGCGTGCTTCCAGAATCACGGCAATGTCGTCATCAGCCTGGGCAATCTGTGTCGCTGGCTAGCTCAACAAGCCGAGGCGCTGGGGGTGGAAATCTATGCCGGCTTTGCCGGGGCCGAAGTGCTGTTCACGCCCGAGCAGACTGATCCTGGCGCCGCTGGTGCTGGTGTATCGACCCGCGCAGTACGCGGCGTGGCCACTGGCGACATGGGCCTGAATCGCGAAGGCAAACCCGGCCCGAACCACCAACCCGGCATGGAACTGCTGGCCAAGTACACCGTGTTTGCCGAGGGCTGCCGCGGGCATCTGGGCAAGCAGTTGATGCAAGTCTTTGATTTAAATAAAGATTCTGACCCACAGGTGTACGGCATCGGTATCAAGGAGCTGTGGGAAGTGGAACCCGCGCGGCATCAGCCCGGACTGGTGATCCACAGCGCCGGCTGGCCGCTGCAATCCGACACCTATGGCGGCTCCTTTCTGTATCACCTCGATCACAACCAGGTCGCGGTCGGCTTCGTGGTGGGTCTGGGCTATCGCAATCCCTGGCTCTCGCCTTACGAGGAATTCCAGCGCTACAAGACGCACCCGGCGATCCGCGAGGTGTTCAGCGGCGGCAAGCGTCTGGCGTATGGCGCACGAGCCATCGCCGCCGGCGGTGTGCTGTCGCTGCCGCGCCTCACCTTCCCCGGTGGCTGTCTGGTGGGCGACGATGCCGGCTTTCTCAATGCCTCGCGTATCAAGGGCAGTCACGCCGCCATCAAGTCCGGCATGCTGGCAGCCGAATCGGCCTTCGAAGCACTACAGGCCGGTCGCGCCCAGGACGAATTGCGCAGCTATCCCGAAGCCTTCCGCAAGTCATGGCTGTTCGATGAGCTGTGGCAGGCGCGCAATTTCAAACAGTGGATGGGCAAGGGGCTACTGACCGGCACCCTCATGGTGGGCCTGGAGCAACGCGTGCTGGGCGGCAAGTTCCCCTGGACCCTGCATCACACCGAAGCCGACCATGCCAAGCTGCTGCCCGCGGCCGACTGCCAGCCGATTGACTATCCCAAGCCGGACGGCAAGCTCACCTTCGATCGCCTGTCCTCGGTGTTCATCTCCAACACCAACCATGAAGAAGATCAGCCCTGCCACCTGACTCTGCGTGATGCCAGCGTGCCGGTGTCAGTGAACCTGGCGCGCTATGCCGGACCAGAGGCACGTTACTGCCCGGCTGGTGTGTACGAATATGTCAAAAGCGATGCCGGCGAGGATCGTCTGCAGATCAATGCCCAGAACTGCGTGCACTGCAAAACCTGTGACATCAAGGACCCGACACAGAATATCGTCTGGGTGACACCGCAAGGTGGTGAGGGGCCGGCCTATCCCGGCATGTGAAGGCGGCGCAACCCGGGCCTCAGAACTGCGACTCGGGCATGTCCAGCACCGCATCGGCGCCGCCCATCACGCTGGCGGCCAGACCCTGCACGCGGCGCAGCGCGTGCTCGGCATAAAAGCTTGCCGTGTGCAACTTGGCTTCGAGAAAATCCCGATCGGTGGTTGCATCGTCATCGAGCAAGCGCAACACCACCTCGACCGAGCGCGCCAGTTGCCAGCCACCGGCCACCAGGCCGCAGAGCGTCAACATCGGCACAGCACCGGCATGCACCGCCGACAGGTGGCGTGGCGCATCCTGTGGTGACTGCAATATCCAGTCGACGCAATGCTGTAGCGACTGCAACGCACCATCGAGCACCTGTGCCAGCCGCAATGCGTTGTCTTTTTGTGCCGGGGTGACTGCGTCTGCCGACTGCAGCCGCAATTGCAAAGCCGATTGGTCATCGCGCATGGTCGCCATCCAGGCGCGCACCGCCTTCCCGCCATCGCGCAGAATCTTGCGACCGACCAGATCGTTGGCCTGGATACCGGTGGTGCCCTCATAGATGGTGGTGATGCGGGCATCGCGTAACAGTTGCGCCGCGCCGGTCTCCTCGATGAAGCCCATGCCACCATGCACCTGCACACCCAGGCTGCTCAGTTCCACCGCGTTTTCGGTATTCCAGCCCTTGACGACAGGGATCATCAGATCGACAAAGGCCTGCTGCCGCGCACGCTCGGCGGCATCGGGATGCTGATGCGCCACATCCATGGCCGCAGCCACGACATAGGCCAGGGCGCGCATCGCCTCGACCTGCGATCGCAAGCTCAACAGCATGCGACGCACATCCGGATGTCGAATGATGGGCACCGCGCCCGGCGCTCCCGACAGGTCACGGCTCTGGCGACGATCGCGCGCATAGCTGACTGCCTGCTGCATGGCACGCTCGGCCAGGGCCAGGCCTTCCATGCCCACAGCAAAACGCGCCGCGTTCATCATGATGAACATGGTCTCCAGACCATGATGCAATGTACCCAGGCGATAGCCCACCGCCCCTGCACCCACCTCGCCCACACCACTGCCAAACAACATCACCGCGGTGGGACTGGCATGAATGCCCAGCTTGTGTTCGATCGAGGCGCAGTGCACATCATTGCGCAGTGACGGCTTGCCCTGCGCGTCGGGCAGGTATTTCGGCACGATGAACAGCGACAGTCCGCGCACGCCTTCGGGTGCGCCGGGTGTGCGCGCCAGCACCAGATGAATGATGTTCTCGGCCAGATCATGCTCACCATAGGTGATGAAAATCTTCTGGCCGTGCAGGCGATAGCATTCACCCAGTTCAACCAATGCACCATCAGCAAAATCCGACGCAGCATCTGGCGACACCGGTTCGGCTCGGGTATTGACCAGCGACAGGTCCGAGCCGGCCTGCGGCTCGGTGAGATTCATGGTGCCGGTCCAGCGGCCCTCGATCATGGGCGGCAGATAGGTCTGCTTTTGCAATGCAGTGCCACGCAATAGCAGCGCCTCGATGGCGCCGCTGGTGAGCATCGGACAAAGCGAAAAGGAAAGGTTGGCCGACTTCCACATTTCCATCACCGGCGCAGCCAGCAGGCGCGGCAGCCCCTGACCACCGTATTCCGCGGGAAACGGCAGCGAGTTCCAGCCGGCATCGATAAATTGCCGATAGGCCGGCGCAAAACCCGCTGGCATGCGCACCACACCCTGCTCCCAGTGCGCACCTTCACGATCGCCAACCGCATTCAGCGGCGACAACACGCCACTGGCGAAGCGGCCGCTCTCCTCCAGCACCTGTGCTGCCAGCTCGGCACTGAGGTCTTCGCAGCCGGGCAACTGCGACAAGTCGTCTAAACCGCACAGGTAACGCAGGACAAACAACATGTCCTTGAGCGGTGCGGTGTACTCGGTCATATCAGCGCAAGCGCAATCAGATTGCCAAGGGAGTACGGGGCAAGGCGTGCTTCAGGCCGGGCCGAGCGCCGCCACCAGTTCCGGCACGATCTGGAACAGATCACCCACTAGCCCGTAGTCAGCCACCTGGAATATCGGTGCTTCCTCATCCTTGTTGATAGCGACTATCACGCGACTGTCCTTCATGCCGGCCAGATGCTGAATCGCGCCGGAGATGCCCACGGCGATATACAGCTCGGGCGCGACGATCTTGCCGGTCTGCCCCACCTGCCAATCGTTGGGCACGAAGCCGGCGTCCACCGCTGCGCGCGAGGCGCCCATGGCGGCATTAAGCCGATCGGCCAGGGGCTCGAGCAACTTGAAGTTTTCTGCCGAACCCATGCCGCGCCCACCCGAAACGATGACCCGCGCAGCAGTCAGTTCCGGCCGCTCGCTCTTGGACACTTCGCGACTGACAAAGCTCGACATCGCGACATCCACATGGCTGTCCACCGCAATATTCTCGACTGCAGCCGAACCGCCACTGGCGGCCACCGCATCAAAGCCGGTGGCCCGCACCGTGATGAACTTGATGGCATCAGCCGACTGCACCGTGGCCAGTGCATTGCCGGCATAGATCGGACGCACGAAGGTGTCCGGTGAGACGACCGCGATGATTTCGGAGATCTGCTGCATGTCGCACAGTGCGGCAGCCCGTGGCAACACGTTCTTGCCGACAGAAGTCGCCGCCGCCAGCACATGGCTGTAGCCCGATGCCAGCGTGCTGACTACCGCGGCCACCTGCTCAGGTAAAAACTGCCCCAGCTGCGGCGCATCCGCGACCAACACCTTGCCCACACCGGCAATCTGCGCAGCCGCCTGTGCCACCGTACCGACGCCGCTACCGGCCACCAGCAAGTGCAGTTCGCCGCCGATTTGCGATGCCGCCGCAACCGTATTCAGGGTTGCCGCACGCAACACCTGATTGTCATGCTCGACCAGGACCAGAACAGCCATCAGATCACCTTCGCTTCATTCTTGAGTTTGTCGACCAGGGCCTGCACGTCGGCCACCTTGATGCCGGCCTTTCTGACCGGCGGCTCTTCCACCTTCAGCGTCTTCAGGCGCGGACTGACATCCACACCGAGCTCGGCCGGCTTCAATACATCCAGCGTTTTTTTCTTGGCTTTCATGATGTTGGGCAGGGTCACATAACGCGGCTCGTTCAGGCGCAGATCGGTCGTGACCACCGCCGGCAAGCGGATTGACACCGTCTCCAGCCCGCCATCGACCTCGCGCGTGACTTGCGCCCGTCCGTCGGCAAGCTTGAGCTTCGAGGCAAAGGTCGCTTGCGGCCAACCCAGCAGACCCGCCAGCATCTGGCCGGTCTGATTGGAATCGTCGTCAATGGCCTGCTTGCCCATGATCACCAGCCCGGGTGCCTCGCGCACACACACCGCTTGCAGCAGTTTTGCCACCGCCAGCGGCTGCAGCTCGACCTCCGACTCCACCAGCAGCGCGCGATCCGCACCGATGGCCAGACCGGTACGCAGGGTTTCCTGGCAGGCGGTCACACCACAGGACACCACCACCACCTCGCTCGCCAGACCGGCCTCCTTGAGGCGCATGGCCTCCTCGACCGCGATTTCATCAAACGGGTTCATCGACATCTTGACGTTCGCCGTCTCGACACCCGAGCCATCCGAGCGCACACGCACCTTGACGTTGTAATCCACCACACGCTTGATCGGGACCAGCACTTTCATCGTTTAAGCCTCATGAGTTCAGCCAACCGGCGCAGCAAAAAAGTGTCGCAAGTATACGGGAGCACCCGCGGCAGCCCATCCGGCATAGCGGGACAGAGCCAAGACGCAGGGCTTAGAATCGCGCCCGGCAAAATCCTCTTCCACCCTGCTGCTCTACTTTCAGGTTGACACCATGCGTGATGCATCCGTCACAACACCAACGCTACCGCTATCCCATATCCGGGTGCTTGATCTGACTCGGGTACTGGCCGGCCCCTGGGCAGCGCAGAACCTGGCCGATCTCGGGGCCGAGGTGATCAAGATCGAACGGCCGATCAAGGGTGATGACACCCGCGCCTGGGGCCCGCCCTTCCTGCACGACGCCCAGGGCAAGCCCAGCGCGGAATCGGCTTATTTCCTGTCAGTCAATCGCGGCAAGAAGTCCGTCACGGTCGATCTGGCACATCCCGACGGACAGGCGCTGATCCGCCAGCTGGCAGCGAAATGCGATGTGGTGCTGGAGAACTTCAAGGTCGGTGCATTGGCCAAATACGGCCTGGGCTATGAAGACCTGCGCGCCATCAATCCGGGGCTGGTGTATTGCTCGGTGACTGGCTTTGGCCAGACCGGCCCCTACGCCGCCCGCCCGGGTTATGACTTCATTTTCCAGGGCATGGGCGGACTGATGTCCATCACCGGGGAGCGCGACAACGAAGCCGGTGGCGGGCCACAAAAAGTCGGCATCGCCATCACCGATGTGCTGACCGGCATGTATGCCAGCCTGGCGGTGAGCGCCGCGCTCACCCACAAGGAACGTACCGGCCAGGGCCAGCATATCGACATGGCACTGCTGGACACCATCGTTGCCTTTGGTGCCAACCAGATCCTCAACTTCTGGTGCTCGGAGCAGGTGCCGCAGCGCTGGGGCAATGCGCACATCAACATCGTCCCCTACGAAGTCTTCGCCACCAGCGACAGCCATCTCATTCTGGCGGTCGGCAATGACTCGCAGTTCCGCAGCTTCTGCCAGGTGGCCGGCCTGCCCGAGCTGGCCGACGATGCCCGATTCAAGACCAACCCGGATCGCCTGCAGCATCGCGAGGTGCTCACCCCGCTCATCCGCGCGGTCATGCGAACTAGGAAAAAAAGTCAATGGATTCAAGAACTTGAAGAAGCCAACGTCCCCTGCGGTCCGATCAACGACTACCAGGAAGTGTTCCAGGATGCGCAGGTCCAGCATCGCGGCCTGAAGGTCGATATGGCGCATCCGGTGGGCACGGTCTCGACCGTGCGCAACCCGATACGCTTCTCGGAGACGCCGATCCGCCATGATGTACCGCCACCCACGCTCGGCCAGCACACCGACGACGTGCTGCAGCAGGTGCTGGGGCTGGATGCGGCAGCCTTGGAGCGACTGCGACAGAAGCGGGTGATCTGACCCGGGGTTCGGTACTCGCCCCGTCTATCACTACCGCTAGGCGTTCTTGCGCGAACCAAACCGCGCCGACAGCTCACCCACAATGCCGCGCCGGAAGGCCAGCACGCACAGCACGAAGATGGCGCCCAGGATCACCTGCACCCAGGAGCCCACCTTGTCAGCCAGTTCGTTTTGCAGCGTGATGATGAGAAACGCACCCACCACCGGCCCGAACAAGGTGCCAATGCCACCGATCAGCGTCATCAGCACCACTTCGCCCGAGAGCGGCCAGTTGACATCGGTGAGGGTCTCGAAACCCAGCACCAGGGTCTTGGTGGCGCCGGCCAGGCCGGACAGCGCGGCCGAGAGCACAAAGGCCAGCAGTTTGTAGCGATCAACCTCATAGCCCAGCGACAGCGCGCGTGCTTCATTCTCCCGAATCGCCTTGAGCACCTGGCCAAACGGTGAGTGCACGGTGCGATCGATGAGCATGAAGCCGAGCAAAAAGATCGCCAGCACCAGGTAATACATGCTCATGTCATCCGATAGATCGAAGACACCGAACAGCACGCCACGCGGCACGCCCTGCAAGCCGTCCTCGGCCCCGGTGAATGGCGCCTGGATGCAGAAGAAATAAATCATCTGTGCCAGGGCCAGGGTGATCATGGCGAAGTAAATGCCCTGACGACGGATCGCCAGACCGCCGATCAGCACGCCCAGGACACCGCTGGCAGCGGTAGCAATCAACAGTCCGGCCTCGGGCGACCAGCCCCAGACCTTCATGCTGTGGCCAAGCACATAGCCGGCGCTGCCGAAGAAGGCGGCATGACCAAAGGACAATAGTCCGGTAAAGCCGAGCAGCAGATTGAAGGCGCAGGCAAACAGCGCAAAGCACAGCGCCTTCATCAGAAAAATTGGATAGGCCCCGGTGTAGGGGGCAAGCAGGCCGAGCACGGCCAGGGCGATAAAACCTAGATAGCTGCGTTTCACGTCTATTTCTCTCGTCCGAACAATCCGGCAGGCCGCACCAGCAATACGATGGCCATGATCACAAACACCACGGTCGACGACGCCTCCGACCAGAACACCTTGGTCAAGCCCTCGATCAAGCCCAGGCCGATCCCGGTCACGATGGAACCCAGTATGGAGCCCATGCCGCCAATCACCACCACCGCAAATACCGTGATGATGAGGTTGGAGCCCATAAGCGGATTGATCTGGTAGAGCGGCGCGGCCAGCACACCGGCAAGGCCGGCCAGACCAACACCAAACGCGAAGGTCAGCGTCACCATCAGGGGCACGTTGACACCGAAGGCCTGCACCAGCTGCGGGTTCTCGGTACCAGCGCGCAGATTGGCGCCCAGTCGGGTGCGTTCAATCACATACCAGGTGCCCAGACAAACAATCAGCGACACCAGCACCACCCAGGCACGGTAATTGGGCAGTCGCATGAAACCAAGATCGGTAGCGCCGCGCAGCAGCTCCGGTACCTGATAAGGCTGACCCGAAACACCAAACTGATCGCGGTAGATACCCTCGAGGATCAGCGACAGACCAAAGGTCAGCAACAAGCCATACAGATGGTCGAGGCGATAGATCCATTTCATCAGCACACGCTCGATCAGGATACCGAAGGCACCTACCGACAGCGGTGCCAGCAACAGACTCCACCAGTACCCGATCTGAAAATATTCCAGAAGCATCCAGGCGGCATAAGCGCCCATCATGTACATCGCGCCATGCGCAAAGTTGATGATATTGAGCAGTCCGAAAATCACTGCCAGGCCCAGAGAAAGCATGGCGTAAAACGAGCCATTGACCAGCCCCAGCAGCAACTGGCCGAGTAACGCCTGGTGGGGAACGCCAAAAATTTCCATGATTTACCTTGATGACTGACTACGACAACGGCACTGCATCAGGAGCCAGGGCAATTGCTACGCCCTGGCTCCTGTCAGACACTTATTTCTTGATCAGCGAACACTTGGACTGGGCCAGCGGCTGGAACGCTTGCTCGCCCGGCACCGTGGCACGCACATGGTAGTAGTCCCACGGGTACTTCGATTCCGAGGGCTTCTTCACCTGCATCAGATACATATCACGAATGACCCGACCATCCTCACGCAACCAGGCGTTCTTGTGGAACATGTCGTTCATCTTGGTTTTGCTGAGATAAGCACGGATCACCTTCGGATCATCCGAATTGGTGGCCTGTACCGCCTTCAGGTATTGCAGCGTGGCGGAATAGGTGCCGGCATGAATCATCGAGGGCATCTTTTTCATACGCTCGAAAAAGCGCTTGCCGAACTTGCGGGTGTCTTCATTCAGGTCCCAGTACCAGCCATCGGTCAGGTACATGCCCTGGGTGTTCTGTAAGCCGAGTGAATGAATGTCGGTAATGAACACCAGCAGCCCCGCCAAAGTCTGGTTCTTGGTCAGACCGAATTCCACCGCTGCCTTGACGGAGTTGATGGTGTCGCCACCGGCATTGGCCAGACCAACCACCTGTGCCTTGGAGGCCTGCGCCTGCAGCAGGAAGGACGAAAAGTCCGAGGCATTGAGCGGATGTCGCACCGCACCCTTGACCTCACCACCAGCGCGCTTGACCCAACCGCCAGTGTCGTTCTCGAGGGAATGCCCCAGTGCATAGTCAGAGGTCAGGAAGAACCAGGACTTGCCACCCGCTTTGACAATGGCGTTACCAGAAATATTCGCCAAGGCGTAAGTGTCATAGCCATAGTGAATGGTGTTGGCGTTGCAGTCCTCGTTGGTCAGACGTGAGGTGGCTGCGCCGCTGATCATGGCCAGTTTGTTCTTTTCCGCAGAAATCTTGGCCAGCGCAATACCGACGGCCGAGTTCAGCGCGTCCGACACCATGTCGACGTTCTGGGTGTCGTACCACTCGCGAATCTTGTTGGCACCCACGTCGGGCTTGTTCTGGTGATCCGCACCCACCACTTCGATAGCCACGCCCGCCACACGGTTGCCGAATTCCTCGGCTGCCATGCGCGCTGCGGTGACCGAACCCTCGCCACCAAGATCGGCATACAGGCCAGACATATCGGTAATCACACCGATCTTGACCACACCGCCCGAAATACCGCCGGCAGCCTTGCCCTTGTCGGCGCCCTTGCCTGCGCCCTGCGCGAACATGGTGCCGCTCCCGGTCATCATTGCGGCGCCAACCAGGGTCGCCATCAAGGTTTTTTTCATGCCACTCCTCCTGTTAAAAAAACTCAATTAAATCAACAACTTATAAAACTACGACTTCCTAACTGCCGGACACTTGCCCTGCGCCATCGGCTGATAGGCCTGCTCGCCTGGCACCGTGGCCCGTACATGGTAATAGTCCCACGGGTACTTCGATTCCGAGGGCTTCTTCACCTGCATCAGATACATGTCTCGCACCACCCGACCGTCTTCACGCAACACGGCGTTCTTGTGGAACAAGTCGTTCATGCGGTTTTTGCGCAGGTAGTCGACCACCACCCTGGCATCGTCAGTGCCGGTAGCCTGTACCGCACGCAGATATTGCAGCGTGGAGGAGTAGCTGCCGGCATGCACCATGGTCGGCATTTTTTTCGTGCGCTCGAAAAAGCGCTTACCGAAGCGCCGCGTCTCATCGTTGAGATCCCAATACCAGCCATCAGCCAGGTACATGCCCTGGGTGGTCTGCAGCCCGAGCGAATGGACATCGGTGATGAACACCAGCAATCCGGCCAGCGTCTGATTTTTGGTCAGACCAAACTCCACCGCCGCCTTGATGGCATTGATGGTGTCGCCACCGGCATTGGCCAAGCCGATCACCTGCGCTTTGGAGGCTTGCGCCTGCAACAGGAAGGACGAGAAATCCGAGGCATTGAGCGGATGCCGCACTGCGCCCTTGACCTCGCCGCCAGATTTTTTTACCCAGCCGGCAGTGTCGCTCTCCAGTGAATGACCAAATGCGTAATCGGCGGTCAAGAAGAACCATGACTTGCCACCGGCCTTGACCACCGCATTGCCCGAGATGTTGCCCAGGGCGTAGGTGTCATAGGCATAGTGGATGGTGTTGAGGTTGCAGTCCTCGTTGCTGAGACGCGAGCTACCAGCCCCGACAATCATCGCCAGCTTGTTTTTCTCCTGCGATACCTTGCCGATGGCAATGGCCACGGCCGAGTTCAGCGCATCGGTCACCATGTCGACGTTCTGCGTGTCGTACCACTCGCGGACTTTGTTGGCGCCGACATCGGCCTTGTTGAGATGGTCTGCGCCTATCACCTCGATCGGCAGACCCAGCACCCGGCCACCGAAGTCTTCCATGGCCATTTTTGCTGCCACCACCGAACCCTCGCCGCCCAGGTCGGCATACAGGCCAGACATGTCGGTCAACACACCGATCTTCACCACATTGCCGGAAATGCGCGGCGCACCCTTGGTGGCTGCCGCACCCGCACTGCCGCCTTTGCCTGCGCCAGGCGAACCCACCTGTGACCAGGCCGTGGCGCACAGCGCCATCGCCACCAGACCAGCCAATAGCTTTGCTGCAAATTGCGGTTGCTGCGGTTGCTGCGGGTGCTTACGTTGCATGATTTTCCCCCTCCTTGAGGTCGTCACGTCACTGCATCTTTGCGTCATCGCACAACACAATCAAATGCCCAGGTACTCGTGCAACATGCCCATCTTTGAACTCAGTTCATTCGCGGCGAACCCCTGCACCATGCGGCCATGCTCCATGACATAGAACCGATCGGCCAGCGGTGCCGCAAAGCGGAAGTTCTGTTCCACCATGATGATGGTATAGCCTTTTTGCTTGAGCAATTGAATCATCCGCGCCAGTGCCTGCACGATGACCGGCGCCAGGCCCTCGGAAATTTCATCCAGCAACAGTAACTGCGCACCGGTGCGCAGGATGCGCGCCACCGCCAGCATCTGCTGCTCGCCACCGGATAAGCGCGTGCCCTGACTGGTACGACGCTCGGACAGGTTGGGAAACATCTCGTACAGCTCGGCCACACTCATACCGCCGCTGCGCACCACCGGTGGCAGCATCAGGTTTTCTTCGGTCGACAGACTGGAGAAAATGCCACGCTCTTCCGGGCAATAGCCAACCCCCAGGTGCGCAATGCGATGGGTGGCCATGGCGATGGTTTCGTTGCCATTGAGCATGATCGAGCCGGTGCGCCGTCCGACCATGCCCATGATCGATTTCAAGGTCGTGGTGCGACCCGCGCCATTGCGTCCGAGCAAGGTCACAACTTCTCCGCGACGCACCTCGAAGTCGACACCATGCAGGATGTGCGATTCACCATAAAACGCGTGCAGATCGGTGACACGCAAAAATTCGCCGGCGCTACCACCGGCATTGATGCTCGAATTCAATTCAGTGCGCTCCCTGCAACGCCGACTCCACCGGCTCCGCCGTACCCATATAGGCCTCCATCACCAGCGGATCGGTCGACACCTTGGCATACGGGCCTTCGGCGATTACCTGGCCACGCTGCAACACCGAGATCGTGTCGGCAATCGAGGACACCACGTTCATATTGTGTTCCACCATCAGTACTGTGCGATTGGCCGCCACCTTCTTGATCAGCGCCGTGACCCGGTCCACGTCCTCATGTCCCATGCCCTGCGTCGGTTCATCCAGCAGCATCAGCTCCGGGTCCATTGCCAGAGTGGTCGCGAGTTCCAGCGCACGCTTGCGGCCATAGGGCAGCTCGATGGTGGTCATCGATGCGAAATCGGCCAGATCCACCGCTTGGAGCAATTCCATCGCCCGTCCATCCAGATGCGACAGGCTACGCTCGGAGCGCCAAAACTGAAACGAATTACCGGACTTGCGCTGCAAACCGATGCGTACATTCTCCAGCACGCTCAGGTGCGGAAACACCGCTGAAATCTGGAAAGAACGGATGATGCCGCGACGGGCAATCTGCGCCGGCTGCTCGGCGGTGATATCGATACCGTTGTAAACGATGCGCCCGGCAGTCGGCGTCAGAAATTTGGTCAGCAGGTTGAACACCGTGGTCTTGCCGGCGCCGTTGGGACCGATCAGGGCATGGATCTCGCCACGTCGCACCTTGAGATTGACCCCGTTCACGGCAACAAAGCCACGGAATTCACGCACCAAGGCGTGGGTTTCGAGAATGATGGGTGGTTTCATGCGGCCAGTGCAATCAAAAGTTGTTGGGTTGTCATTCAGCGGCCAGACCAGGTCGGCGCACGCTTTTGCAAAAAGGCATCAATGCCCTCAGCGGCATCGTCGAACATCATGTTACAGGCCATGCCCTCGGCAGTGAGTTCATAAGCACCGCCAAGACCCAGATCAGCTTGCTGATAGAACAACCGCTTGCCGAGACCTAGAACAGCCGGACTATAAGCCGCAATCTTCTGCGCAAATGCCAGGCAGGACGATTCCAGCTCGGCATCCGGCACCACACGGTTGACCAGGCCCCAGTCCAGCGCCTGCGCTGCCGACACCATATCGCCGGTGAGCAGCATTTCCATGGCGCGCTTACGCGACAGGTTTCGCACCACGCCCACGCCGGGCGTCGAGCAGAAGATGCCATTGCGGATGCCGGGCAAGGCAAAGGCAGCTCGCTCACCCGCAATGGCCAGATCGCACATCGACACCAGCTGGCAGCCGGCCGCCGCGGCATAGCCCTGCACCCGTGCAATGACCGGTTGCGGCAAGCGCGTCATGCTCAGCATGAACTGGCTGCATTGTGCAAACAGCGCGCTCTGCCAGGCCTGGTCGGGATTGGCGCGCATTTCGCGCAGATCATGTCCGGCACAGAAATGATTACCCGAGGCGGCCAGCACCACGACATGCACGCTGCTATCGCCGGCGATCTGATCCAGTGCTTGCTGCATGGCGCTCAACATACCCGAGGACAGCGGATTCATCCGCGCGCCGCGATTGAGCGTCAATGTCACAACCGCGCCTTGCTGCTGGCGCAGCAGGTACGCATCCTGTCCGGCATCGGACGCCGTTTGCGGCGTTGTGGCGATGGCCGTCATTTCCCCTCCTCCTGGTACTGCATGACTACCTTGCGGTGCTACGAAATTACCGCAGACTCATTCGATCGCCTCGGCCGACTTGGCCTGCTGACGCAATACAAACTTTTGAATTTTGCCGGTCGACGTCTTCGGCAACTCGCAGAAGATGACCTTGCGCGGACACTTGAAATGCGCCAGGCCTTTGCGGCAATGCGCGATCATGTCCTGTTCACTGACACTGGCACCGGGCTTGAGTTCCACAAACGCGCAGGGCGTCTCTCCCCACTTCGGGTCTGGTGTTGCCACCACCGCGCAAGCCAGCACCGCCGGATGGCGGTAGATCACATCCTCCACCTCCAGCGAAGAAATGTTCTCGCCACCGGAGATGATGATGTCCTTGGAGCGATCCTTGATCTTGACATAGCCATCAGGCTGCAGCACCGCCAGATCGCCGGTATGAAACCAGCCGCCAGCGAATGACTCCTGCGTCGCCTTGGGATTCTTCAGGTAGCCCTTCATGGTGATGTTGCCGCGAAACATGATCTCGCCCATGGTCTCGCCATCGGCTGGCACCTGCTGCATGGTCTCGGGATTCATCACGGTGCAGCCTTCCTGCAGGTGGTAGCGCACACCCTGCCGGCCCATGCGTTCGGCACGGCCGGTGATGTCCAGCGCCGACCACTCCTCCTGAATGGCACAGACCGAGGCCGGACCATAGACCTCGGTCAGTCCATAAACATGAATCAGCTCGAAGCCCATGCGCTCCATGCCCTCGATCATCGAGGCCGGCGGTGCCGCCGCTGCCACCATCGCATGCACCTTGTGACTGATGCCCTGCTTCAGGCTATCCGGGGCATTGATCAGGGTGGAATGCACGATGGGCGCGCCGCAGTAATGCGTCACCTTGTGCTGCCGGATGGCCTCAAAGACCAACGCCGGATCAACCTTGCGCAGACAGACATTGGTACCGGCCATCGCTGCCACCGACCAGGGGAAGGTCCAGCCGTTGCAATGGAACATCGGCAAGGTCCAGAGATAGACCGCATGTTGCGGCATACCCCACACCATGACATTGGACACCGCATTCAGATAGGCGCCACGATGGTGGTAGACCACCCCTTTCGGATTGCCGGTGGTACCCGAGGTGTAATTGAGCGCAATCGCCTCCCATTCATCCTCGGGGGTGCGCCAGGCATGCGCCGGATCGCCACCAGCGATGAAGGCTTCGTAATCCTGCTGACCCAAACGCTCGCCAGCCCCGCTCCACTGCGCATCATCGACATCAATGACCAAGGGCTTGGCCTTGCATAGCGCCAGCGCCGCCTTGATGGTGGGGGAGAACTCACGATCCACGATCAGCACCTTGGCTTCACCGTGATCGAGCATGAAGGCAATCGATTCACCATCCAGCCGCGTGTTCAGGGCATTGAGCACTGCGCCGGTCATCGGCACACCGAAATGGCATTCATACATTTCCGGCGTATTGGCCAGCATGACTGCAACCGTGTCGCCAACGCCGATACCCTTGCCTGCCAGCGCCGAGGCCAGACGACGGCAGCGGGCATAGGTTTCGCGCCAGCTGTAGCGGCGCGGGCCATGCACCACAGCCAAGCGATCCGGATAAACGCTGGCGGCGCGCTCGAGAAAGGAGATCGGGGTCAGCGGCGCGTAATTGGCCGCATTGCGATCCAGGTCACGCGCGTAGGGAGAGGAGGAAGCCGATTGGGTCATGAAAAGTCATCCGCAACATGTTGAACGGTGCAACCTGACAGCATCAGCAACAGCAAAAAACAAGCCCGCAATCTTGCCATGAAACCCGTCACGCCCCAACACAAACGCTGATGGCGGTTATGCAGCGGGTTATGCAGCGGATCAGGACGTCGGCTGCACTTCGGCCGGTGCTGGCGGCTCACGCAACCACAGCGCCGCACCACCCGCCTCGCGCGCCATGCCGGCCAGCAGCGCGGTATGCGCGGCCAGCTCCTCGGCATCGGCGACGACCACCTGCAGGCTGCCTCGCTCGTGGTGCAGCACCGCCAGGCCTTCGCCAGCCGAGCCGGCTGGTGCGCGCGCGCGCTCGGCGGCATCCTGCTGGCCGAGCTCGATGGCCAGACTGTCCTGGCCACGGGTCATGGCCAGAAACACCTCGGCCAGCAACTCGGCATCGAGCAAAGCACCATGCAGGGTGCGATGCGCATTGTTGATGCCATAGCGATCGCACAGCGCATCGAGCGAGTTGCGCTTGCCCGGATGCAGCTCGCGCGCCATACGCAAGGTGTCGATCACACCGCTGCTGTGCCGCCCCATGTCCGGCAGCTGCAAGCGCGCCAGCTCCTCGTTCAGAAAATCCAGATCGAAGGCGGCGTTGTGGATGATCAGCTCGGCGCCATCGAGATATTCCACAAAGGATTGCGCCACATCCTGAAACTTGGGCTTGTCGGCCAGAAACTCCAGCGTGATGCCATGTACCTTGAGCGCGCCTTCATCAATCTCGCGCTCGGGGTTCACATAGCAATGAAAATGCTTGCCAGTCAGGCGACGATTGATCATCTCGACACAAGCGATCTCGATCACCCGATCACCCAGCTTGGCATTCAGGCCAGTCGTCTCCGTGTCCAGCACAATTTGACGCATGCTATTGATTTCCTTTCACTTTTTCCAGGCACTGCATCGAGCTACCTCAAGCGCGTGCGCTGGCGCCGCTGTCGACACCACCGCTAACGACACCACGATTCGCCAATGCATCGGCGCGCTCATTGCCAGCATGACCGGCATGGCCCTTGACCCAGTGCCAGCGCACCTGATGTCGCGCCGCCTGTGCCTCCAATTGCTTCCACAGATCGGCATTCTTGACCGGCTTTTTATCCGAGGTCAGCCAGCCGCGCCGCTTCCACGCCGACAGCCATTCGGTGATGCCCTTGTGCACATATTGCGAGTCGGTATATACCGCGACCTGGGTCGAGCGCGACAGTGCTTCCAGCGCCCGTATCACTGCCAGCAGCTCCATGCGGTTATTGGTGGTGGCCGGCTCGCCACCAAACAACTCACGCTCATGTCCGTTCCAGGTCAGCAGCGCGCCCCAGCCGCCCGGCCCGGGGTTGCCCTTGCAGGCGCCATCGGCATAAATCACTACCTGCTCAGCCTCGTTCATCGCCGCCCCCATGCATCAGGTCCGCACTGCCGGCCGCCGAT
>CAIPUP010000264.1 GCA_903868285.1 uncultured beta proteobacterium | reverse complement strand
GTCATCGGCCAAGACAACAGCAAAAGGCTCGTTACCCACTACCGGCCGGGCGCACAACACCGCATGACCGAGCCCCAGCGGCGCCGGCTGGCGAATGAAGATACAGCTCACCCCGGACGGGACAATGCTGCGAATGGAGGCCAGCAGCTCATCCTTGCCCCGCGCCTGCAGCTCGGCCTCGATCTCCCAGGCGGTATCGAAATGATCTTCGATCGAGCGCTTGTTGCGACCGGTGATAAACACCAGCTCGGTCGCACCCGCTTCGACCGCCTCTTCCACCGCGTACTGAATCAGCGGCTTGTCCACCACCGGCATCATTTCCTTCGGGCTGGCCTTGGTCGCGGGCAGAAACCGGCTACCGAGCCCGGCCACAGGAAATACCACTTTTCTCAATTTAATCAAGAACTTATCCGTTCACTGAAGTTATTACTGCAGTTGAATTCAAAAGCAGCAGCAAGGCCGCTTCATCCAACACGGTCAGGCCCAAGGCCTGGGCTTTTTCCAGCTTGCTGCCGGCCGCTTCGCCAGCAACGACGTAGCTGGTTTTTTTCGATACCGATGACACCACCTTGCCACCGGCCGCTTCAATGCGCTGCGCCGCCTGCTCACGCGTCAAGCCCGCCAACGTGCCGGTGAGCACAAAGGTTTTGCCCTGCAAAGCAGCATCACCGGTTGCAGCTTCGCTCGACGCGACTACCGGCGCCACCCACTGCACGCCCTGCTGCTGCAACGCCTGCAACACCGCCTGATTATGCCCTTCGCTGAAAAACGCCCGGATCGACTGCGCCACCACCGGGCCGACATCGGGCACCTGCTGCAACGCCGCTTCATCGGCCTCGGCCAGCGCCTGCATGGATCGAAAATGACGCGCCAGGTCGCGTGCAGTCGCTTCACCAACATTGCGTATGCCAAGCGCAAAGATCAGTCGCGCCAGTGGTGGCGTTCGCGCTGCTGCGATCGCCGCAAGCAGATTGCTGGCTGATTTCTCCCCCATGCGATCCAGGCCTGCCAGATCCTGCTGGCCGAGCGCGAACAGATCAGCCGGCGTGCGCACCAGATCGCGTTCCACCAGCTGATCGATGAGCTTCTCGCCAAAGCCTTCCATGTCCATGGCGCGACGCGAAACAAAATGCAGCAGTGCCTGCTTGCGCTGTGCGGCACAGAACAGTCCGCCGATGCAACGGGCCACCGCTTCGCCTTCGCCCCGCTGCACTGCCGAATCGCAGACCGGGCAAGTCAAGGGCATCACGAACTCGCGCTCTTGACCACTGCGACGTTCAACCAGTACCCGCACCACCTCCGGAATCACATCGCCGGCGCGACGCACCACCACCACATCACCAAGACGCACATCTTTACGGCGCAACTCGTCCTCGTTATGCAACGTGGCGTTAGTCACGGTGACACCGCCCACCAGCACCGGCTGCAACCGTGCCACCGGTGTCAGGGCGCCAGTGCGACCGACTTGCACGTCGATATCCAGCACTGTGGTCAACGCCTCTTCGGCAGGGAACTTGTGCGCCAGAGCGAAACGCGGGGCGCGCGAGACAAAACCGAGTTGCTGTTGTTGCGCAAGATCATCAACCTTGTACACCACGCCATCGATGTCATAGTCCAGCGCGGCACGCTGAGCGCCCAGCTTGCGATAGGCCTGTAACAAGCCCTCCACACCCATGACCCGGCTGCCATGACTGCTCAGCGGCAGTCCCATGGCCGCCAGCCAAGTCATGAGTGTGGTGTGACTGCCTGGCAGCGTCGCGCCCTCGCACTCGCCCACACCGTAGGCAAAAAATTGCAAAGGACGACTGGCCGTGATGCGCGAGTCAAGCTGGCGCAAGCTACCGGCAGCGGCATTGCGCGGATTGGCAAATTCCTTGTCGCCGGCGTCGCGCTGGCGCTGATTCAGTCGCGAAAAATCCGAGCGCAGCATCAGCACCTCGCCGCGAACCTCAAGCACCGCCGGCAGCACGCCATCGGGCGGCGTGGTCAGCCGCAACGGGATCGAGCGCAGGGTGCGCAGGTTGTCACTGACATCCTCGCCGGTGCTGCCATCGCCGCGCGTTGCCCCGCGCACAAACACACCTTGCTCATAGCGCAGGCTGATGGCCAGCCCATCGAACTTGGGCTCCACGGCGTAACACACCGGCGTGGCGCCATCGAGGCCTTGCTGCACACGTCGGTCAAACGCCGCGACTTCCTCATCCTCGAACGCATTGCCCAGCGAGAGCATCGGCACCGCATGCTGCACCTGACCAAATGCGCTCAGCGGCGCTGCCCCCACCCGGCGTGTCGGCGAATCCGGCGCGGCCAGCGTCGGATACTGCTGCTCGATTTGTTGCAACTCACGGAACAACCGGTCGTACTCGGCATCCGGTATCTGCGGATTGTCATCGCGGTAATACAGCGTGCTGTGCCGCGTCAACTCTTCGCGCAACTGCCTGGCACGCGCCTCCAGGCCCTGGGGAATGCTCATGGGTCGACGGGCATGGAACTAGGAGAACAAACGCTGGGCGATACGGCTACCCGCGCCAATGCCGGCATCCTGCAGCGTGCTGTTGACCGCCATCACCTGCTTGCGTATCGCGTCAAATGCCGCAGCACTGAGGGGGCGACGGTTGTCATCGACAATCTGCGCACTCAAGCCATCGGCCAACGCCTGCGCCAGGCGCTGATACTGACCAAATGCCGTTACTGCGGAAGGTACGCGCGGCACATCCATCTCGAGCAGCACTTCACTCAAGGACAGCGTCTTGATGCCCTCGGCCACGAAGGCATCGCCATCAGCGCGCGTCAATGAAAACAACACCACGCCATCATCGTTGCGGCGACGGTAGCGACCGTCATGCTCCAGGACCAGGCCATTGGCCTCGACCAGCGCACGCAGCCGGGTCCCGGCAAAGCTGCCGCCACTGCCTGCACTGATGCGCAAGGCGATCTGGATATCCACCTCGCCGCAGGTTGCGTCCAGGGTTGCAGCACGCGCAGCGACCTGCGCCAGATCAACGATTGAGAGTCGCCCGCCCAGGGCCGATGCCACTGCATCCATGCCCGCAGCAAATCGATGCAATTCGGCATGCGGTGTCGCACCACGCCGATCAACCAGTTGCAGGCCGGCACGCACCTGGCGGTAGCGTTGCGAAGGATGCAAACCCTCCCAGGCCTGCAGACTCGGGTTGTAGCCCTCCCACTGCACCAGACGCGTCACGCCTTCGAGCAAACGGACACTGCCATCGACCACCTCATCGCCGGGCGTATCGGCATCGAGTGCAACTTCCATCACCAGATCAAAACGCGCATCGATCAGACCAAGCGCTGGGGCACTGCTTGCAGCGCTGGATGCGACGGCTGCGGAGAAGGCCGCAGCGGTGCTTGAGTCAGACGCGGTGGTCGGCATCACCGCTGCCGATTCGGAACTTTCATCAACGCGGGGCTCGAACCGCGGTTCCTGTGACCATTGTGGCTCGGGTGCAGCGGGAAGCTCCTGGCGGCCTTGGGGCTCCTGCCGGCCTTGAGGTTCCTGGCGGCCTTGGGACTCTTGGGTGTCCAGGGCGTCCCATCGGACCGACGGGACCGGCGGGACCGGCGGCGCCAGTTGCTCCGGTAAATCCTGCAGGGCGTGCACCAGCGCCGGTTCAACCATCGCCTCAATCTGGGACTCGCCGTAGGCATCACCGTAGGAATCGGTCGCCGTTCTGCGCGGCGTGAACGACTGTCCCATCAGCGCGTCGCCAT
>CAIPUP010000263.1 GCA_903868285.1 uncultured beta proteobacterium | reverse complement strand
TCACAGGCGATCTCGATCTCGGCCTGGCATTCGCGCGCCTGGTTCATCGACAGCAGGTTCTCGCGCCGGTCTTCGATCCATTTCACCGTGGCACCCAGATGATGGGCGGCGAACGGAATGAGAAAGTCTTCGGTGTAGAACTCACCGCGCGCACCAAAGCCACCGCCGACATCGTTCTCGACCAGGGTGATCTGGTCTTTCGGCATATGCAGCATGTCGGCCACGGCGTTGCGGTTCCAGAACGGCACCTTGGCCGCGCCGTACACATACAAATGCTGGTTGGCGGCATCCCATTCCGCCATCAGGCCGCGTGGCTCCATGGTCATGGCGGTAATGCGCTGAATATCGAAACTGGCCTTGCGGGTATAGGGGGCCTTGGCGAATACGGCGTTGGCATCGCCCATCTTGGCGGTGTAGGTCAGCGGCGCATTGCCCTCGGTGCCATCGAACAGCAGCGCTTTGCCAGCCACGGCGGTGGCGTTATTGGCCGCCACCGGTAGGGCATCGATATCCAGTTCGATGGCGTTCATGGCGTCCTCGGCAATCGCGGCCGTGGTGGCGACAACGATGGCGATCGGCTCACCGACATGGCGCACCTTGGTCGAGGCGATCACCGGCTGGCGATACGGGTCTAGCACCGGAATCGGATGCAGGCGGATCGGAATCAGCGGTACCGCACCGCAGGCGGCGATGATTTCGCTGGCGGTGATCACCGCCTTGACGCCTTCGATCTGCAACGCGGCGCTGGCATTGATGCCACGCAGAACACCATGTGCAATCGGGCTGCGCAGGATCACTGCATGCAGGATGTTGGGCTTTTGCACGTCGTCGACATAGGTGCCCTTGCCGCGCAGCAGGCGCAGATCTTCAATGCGTTCGACCGAGGAGCCGACCAGACGTTTGCGCTCGCCGGCGGGTTTGCGTAGAGGTTGCGCCATGAGTTATTTCTCCACCGAAGTGAGGTTGCTGCGTTGCGCCGGACTTTGACCCTGATAGGCACTGCGGGCATCCAGCACCGCCTTGACGATGGGCATATAGCCGGTGCAACGGCATAGATTGCCGGAGAGCACTTCACGCACCCGGTGTTCATCGCAGTTCGGTTCTTCGCTCAGCAGGGCATGCGCGGTAGTGATCATGCCGGGGGTGCAAAAGCCGCACTGCAGCGCGTTGTGACGGCGGAAGGCCGCCTGCAGTGGCGACAGTGCCTGGTCATCGGACAGACCTTCGACGGTGGTGATGCGACGGCCATCGGCCTGCACCGCCAGGGTGAGGCAGGCACGCACCGCTTCGCCATCGATCAGCACGGTGCAGGCACCGCACACGCCATGCTCGCAGCCGACATGGGTGCCGGTCAGATGCAGGTCGCGTCGCAAACAATCCGCCAGGGACAGTCGCGGCTCGACATCGAGTGCGACCGGCTGGCCGTTGACTTCAAATTCGGTTTTCATCTAGGGAACTTTCCAAAGCCAGAGTTCGAAATTCGGTAACTTCTAGGGAGTGCGTGCCGGGCAATACGTGCCTGAGCGTGCCTGAGCGTGCCTGAGCGTGCAGCAGGCTGCCTTCAGGCTGCAGCCCGTTGCGCGGCATCACTCAGCGCACGCTCGACCATGGTGCCGGCAAGTGCGCGACGGTACTCGGCGCTGGCATGCACATCGGTCATTGGGTCGACCGCGGCCGAGGTGGCTTGCGCCGCTGCGGCAAAGCTGGCGGCATCCGGCTTGCGACCATTGAGCACACTCTCCACCGTTGGCAGGCGACGCGGACGGTCGCTGGCACCGATGATGGCGATGTGGGCATTGATGATGCTGCCGTTGCTGTCGAGGTCGTACCAGACCGCCGCGCCGGCCAGGGCGTAATCGCCGCGACGACGGGCAAATTCCTGAAAGCCCCAGCGCCGCGCGGCGGGCCAGGCGGGTAGCAGCACTTCCACCAGCACTTCATCGCTCTCGATCACGGTCGACAGCGGGCCGGTGAAGAACTCCGCCGCCGGCACCATACGCTCGCCCTGGGCGCCCACCAGTCGCAGTTGCGCATCCAGCGCCACCGACAGACCCGGCATCTCTGCCGCCGGATCGGCGTGCACGATGCTGCCGCCGACAGTGCCGCGATTACGTACCTGGTAGTGCGCCACATGCGCAATCGCAGCGCACAGCAGTGGCTGGGCCGCCGCCAGTGCACTGCTCTTTTCGATGTCGCACCAGCGGGTGCGCGCGCCCAGACGCGTGCCAGCGGGCTGGATGTCCATGCCATGCAATTCGCTGATGCGTCGCAGATCGACCAGCATGGCCGGCGAGGTGAGACGGAAATTCAGCATCGGCATCAGGCTCTGTCCGCCGCTGATGGCCTTGGCCTCGCCCCCATGCTGCGCCAGGAGCGCAACCGCTTCGGCCAGGGTGGCGGGTACTGCGTAATCAAATGCTGCCGGTTTCAATGTGCTGCTCCTTCGCTGCCGCGACCATGAGTTATAGCGTAAGTTATTGTTTTTATTGATTATTCTGGCTTGACGTTGGCGGCCTTGATGACCTTGCCCCAGCGTTCCATTTCGGCTTTCATATGCGCCATCAGTACCTCGGGGGTGCTGGCCACGGCGGTGGCGCTAAGGCTGGCCATCTTCTCGCGTGCCTCATTACTGCGCATACCTTTGGCCAGCGCGCCCTGCAAGGTACCGACGATCTCGGCCGGGGTGTTGGCCGGGGCATAGATGGCATACCAGGCGGTCACTTCAAAGCCTGGCAGGCCGGCTTCGATCACCGTCGGCAGATCAATGCCCGGCACACGCTGTGGCGTAGCCACGCCCAGCGCACGCAGCTTGCCGCCCTTGAGGTTGCCCAGGGCGGCGGTGTATTCGATCGACATGAACTGCAATTGACCGGCGATGACATCGGTCATGGCCGGGCCGGAGCCCTTGTAGGGCACATGCACCACATCAACCCCAGTCATCAGCTTGAGCATCTCGCCCGCCAGGTGATGCGGTGAACCTGTGCCGGCCGAGCCATAGGCCAGCCCGGGCTTGCTCTTGGCGTACTTGATGAACTCGGGCATCGAATTCACCGGCAGCGACGGGTTGACCACGATGATGTGCGGAATGGTCGCCACCAGCGACACCGGCGAGAAGTCCTTGATCGGATCGTAGGGCAGCTTTTGCAGCACCGGGTTGATGCCGTGGGTGGTGGTGGCGCCCAGCAGCAGGTTGTAGCCATCCGGGGCCTGACGTGCCACGAACTCCGAGCCGATGGCACCGGCGGCACCGGCGCGGTTCTCCACCAGCACCGGCTGACCGAGTTGCTCGGAGATCACCTGGCCTGCGGTGCGGGCGATGATGTCCAGCGCACCGCCCGGAGCGAACGGCGCCACCAGCCGGATCGGCTTGCTCGGGAAGCGTGCGCTCTGGGCCTGCGCTTCGGAGCTTGCGCCCAGGGTTGTCAAACCCAGGCCCAGGGCGACCCCCAGGACCAACGCACCGTTGGCAACACGGCGGGCAAACACTGGGCTCCAACGGGTTACGGATTGGGAAGCGGCAGATTGCATCATGGAAATTTCCTCGAAAAGTGGTCTGAGAATGAATATGACTTGGTGTGGGTCAGCGGGGCCATCGTCGCCGGGTCATCATCGATGGCATTGTAGGATTCACTGCAGCGCCTGCGTCCAGTAGCGCGCATCGACATACCGATCGGTGGATGGCGGTTTGCCCTCCCAGGCGCCCTCCACCACCGCCCGGATGTTGAGTACATTGGCCAGTCCCGCCAGATCGATGGCGGCATCGCGCGCCAGTCCGTTCAGCGGATCGGCGGCAATGGCATAACAGGCCTCGGCCATATCGCGCGGCAGCTTCAGACGCTCGGCCAGCAAGTCGATGGCAGCACCACGATGTGCGGGGTCAAGCGCCCAGCGCAAGCCTTCGACATAGGCGCGGATATAGCGTTGCAGCACATCGGCATGCGCTGCGGCCCACGGCCGCATCACGAACCCTGCCGTCGACAGATAGGGTCCGACCAGATCGACCGCTTCGCCCAGACAGCGCAAGCCAGCGCGTTCCGCTTGAATGCGATACGGCAGATTGAGAATGGCACCGGCGTATTTCGGCTGATCGGCCAGCGACGGATCGAGCAAGGCCGCCAGTCGCAGTGGTGTTGCACCGACCGACTTGACGACATAGTCATTGCGCGAGCGCTCCATGCCGTGCTGCGACAGGATGCGATACAGCACCAGTGCGAATGCGGTGTTGGGTGCATCCACAAGCACGGTGCGACCACGCAGGGCCGCGATATCGGCGATATCCGGCTGGACATACACGCCATTGAAGCCGTTGTCGCCACCCATCACCACCGCCACATCGGCACCGGCCAGTTCCACCATGGCGATGGCGTTGTCGACTGCGGTATGCGCGATGTCGTAGCTACCCTGCTGCAGGCCGTCGCGCAGCGTCCAGGAGTTGGGCGTGAAGCTCAGTTGCACATCCAGGCCGTGTGCCGCGAAGCAACCCTGCGCCTGTGCGGCGTAGAGCGCCAGATTCTGTACGCCTTCAAATACGATGACCCGCAGTGTGTCGGGTGATGCCGTTGCAGACATCGGTTCAGTCCGCCTTGATGTTTGCGCTCTTGACCAGGGCGCGCCATTTCTCGGTGTCCTGGCGCACAAAGTCGGCAAAGGCCTGCGGTGCCAGCGTGCCCGGTGTGGCCGCCAGTTCACGCAGCTTTTGCGAGGCCTCGGGCGATTGCAACACGCGCCGGATATCGCTGTTGATCTTGCTCACGATATCGGTCGGCGTGCCGGCCGGCCCGAGCAGTCCCATCCAGGCGATGGCCTCGAAGCCCGGCACCACTTCGGCAATGGTCGGAATGTCCGGAGCCGCCGCGCTGCGCTCGAGGCTGGCCACACCCAGCGCGCGCAGCTTGCCCGACTGGGTGAACGGCAGCACCGCCGTGATCTGGTCAAAGCCCAGCGGTACATGACCGGCCATCAGGTCATTCAGCAAGGGTCCCGTGCCTTTGTAGGGCACATGCACCATTTCGGTCTTGGTCATTTGCTGGAACAGCTCGCCGGTGAGATGGGTCGAGCTGCCGGAGCCGGAGCTGGCGAAGCTGTAACCGCCCGGCTTGGCGCGCAGTTGCGCCAGCAGCTCGCGCAGGGTTTTCGGGCCGGAGGCCGGCACCACCAGCACATTGGGAAAGGTGGCGATCAGGGCAACAGGGGCGAAATCGCGCAGGTTGTCATAGGGGATTTTCGGCATCAGCGCTGGCGACACGGCATGGCTGGAGGTGGTGCCGACGACAAAGGTGCTGCCATCCGGGCTGGCCTTGGCCACGAGGTCTGAACCGATGGTGCCACTGGCCCCGGCGCGGTTCTCCACCACGATCGGCTGTCCCCAGCTCTCGGACAGGCGCTGGCCAACATAGCGGCCGAGCAGATCGGTGGCGCCGCCGGGCGGAAAGGGAATGATCCAGCGCACCGGCTTGCTCGGGTAGCTGCTGCGTGCTGCCGTGGCGTTTTGCGCCTGCGCGCTGGTGATGCTGATACTGGCCAGCGTGCAGCAGATCGACAGCGCAGACAGCGCCGACAGCATGAAGCTGGCAGTACGGGATGCATTGTGGCGAGAGCCAGTGCGACAGGCAGCGATTGGGAGCATGGTGAAACCTCGATTACAGCGCTCGAACCGGCGCGAAATTGGAGCGAATGACGGCAAGAAATACCATTTCAGTCTACCGCACAAGCCATGCCAGTTCAGGCCGTACAAACCATTGGCATGCGTTTGCCGTGCTGTGGATCACATCTGGCATGAACGATTCATCGCAGTATGGCATTGACGCGATCAGGGGTATTGCCACGGATCAGTAGTCTCTTACTGAATTCGCACTGCAGTGGGGCGCTTGCAACGGACCTTGCCCGCAAGCGTGCAGATAACTTCGTTCGTTTCAATCGTTACATCCGTTACATTCGCTACCTTCGCTACATTCGCTACATTCGTTATATTCGTTGAATTCGTTGCATTCGTTCCATTCGTTACATTCCTCGATCCACAGAAAGGTAATGCCATGTTGCTACGTTCGGTCTTGTTGTTCTCGTTGTTGCTGTGCGGTTTGATGCCGGGTGTTGCCTCGGCACAAAAGGAACTCAAGCTTGCACTTGACTGGGCTTATCAGGGCAATCACGCATTTTTCACGTTGGCCGAGGACAACGGACACTTTGCCAAGGAAGGTCTCAAGGTCAAGATTGATCGCGGTTTTGGCTCAGGCGACACCATTGCCAAGGTGGCCTCAGGCACCTATGACTTTGGCTATGCCGATCTGAATCTGCTGGTGCCTTTCAATGCCAAGAATCCCGGTAACAAGGTGGTGTGCGTGATGGTGCTGATCGATGGCTCGCTCAATGCCATCGTGGCAAAGAATTCCGCTGGCATCCGCCGCCCGAAAGATCTCGAAGGCAAGCGCATTGCCGCGCCGGTGGCGGATAACAGCCGGGTGTTGTTCCCGATTTTTGCCAAGGCCAATGGCGTGGATGAAAGCAAGATCAACTGGCTGTCGGTGCAACCGAATGTCAGAGATGCCATGTTGATCCGTGGTGAAACCGATGCCGTGGCTTCGGTCTACACCACCACCGTGCTGGCGCTGGAGGCACAAGGCGTGTCACGCAATGATCTGACGGTGCTGCGCTATTCGGAACTGGGGGCAGATCTGTACGGCTTTGGCATCATCGTCTCGGAAAAAACCCTCACCAGCAGCCCCGACGTCGTGAAGGGCTTTCTCTCCGCCCTCACCCGCGGTACGCGCGATGCGCTGGGCGACATGAAGCTGGGCATTGCCTCGGTCAAAAAGCGTGACAGCCTGCTCAGCGACAGCACTGAACTGGCGCGCCTGGAAATGTTGCGCGGCCTGTCGATACTCACCCCCCCGGTACTGGCCAATGGCCTGGGTTATGTCGATCCAGCCCGCATGACCAGAACCTTGGGCTTCGTGGCGCAGTCCATGGCGGTTACACCGGCACCGTCAGTACGCGATATCTACCGTGGTGAATTTCTCCCGCCAGCCGCCGAGCGCATGATTCGCCAGTAAGTCTGTGCAACACATCAATAGAACCAGAACGGATTTGCAATGAAACCCCTGATGCATCTTGCCTGTGACATGTCCTACACCCACCTTGATGGCCGCTGGCGCGTGCCCGGGTCGTGGGTGCACCGACGCTTCCCCGATCTGGGCATGTTCGAGGAGCTTGCCCGCACCGCCGAGCGTGGCTGCTTTGACATGATGTTCTTCGGTGATGGCACCGGCATTCCGGCAACCTGGCAAGGTTCCGAGGCTGCTGCCGTGCGCTGGGGCATCGGCTGGCCGCGTCAGGACATGAGCCCCTACATCAGTGCCCTGGCCCGGGTGACAAACCATCTGGGCTTTGGCCTGACCTATGCCTCGACCTTCATGCAGCCGTTCTATGTCGCGCGGCTATTGAATTCGCTCGATCACATCAGTGACGGGCGCATAGCCTTCAATGTCATCACCTCGACCCGTAAGTCCGATGCCGAGAACTATGGCTTCGATGAACTGATGGAGCATGGTGCGCGCTACGACCGCATGGAGGAATTCGTCGATGTCTGCAAGGCGCTGTGGGACAGCGTCAAACCGGATGCCTTCATCTGGGATCGCGATTCCGGCGTGGTAGCCGATGCCACCAAGGTGGCTGCGATTCATCATGTCGGCAAGTTCTTCAAGGTACGCGGCCCGCTCAACACCGTGCCCTCGCCGCAAGGACGACCCGTGTTGATCCAGGCTGGTGGTTCACCGCGCGGCATCAAGGCTTCGGCGCATTTTGCCGACCATGTGTTTGCCACCGGCCTGAGCCTGGCGCAGAAGCTTCGGCATCGCCAGGCGCTGGACAGTGCATTGGTGAGCGAAGGTCGTGATCCGTCGCGCGTGGGCATTCTGTTCAATCTGACACCGATGGTGGCCGAGAGCGAAAAGGAGGCTATTGCCGCACGCGAGCGCATGCTCGACATGATTCCGCAGGAAGCGGTCGGCGCCTATCTCTCGCACAACATCGGCTACGACTTCTCCACCCTGCCCGAGCGCTTCTCGCCGCATGAACTGGCCCAGAGCATTGCCGCCAGCCAGAATTCGCCAGTGAGCCTGGTATCAGCCCTGGCCGAGAAACTCGGGCCGGGCGCCAGCATCACACGCGAGGAGTTCTTCCGCGAGGGTGTCAAGGTGGCCACCGGCTATGAGCGGGTGGTGGCGGGCACGCCGGCGCAGGTGGCCGATTTCATGGAAGAGCATTTCGATGGCGCTGGCGCACGCGGTGGCTTCATGATTTCGCATCCGCATGCCACGCCACACGATCTGGTCAATGTGGTGGATCTGCTGGTGCCCGAGTTGCAGCGTCGCGGACGTTTTCGCAAGCAATACCGACACAAACTGCTGCGCGACACCCTGACCGAGTAAGCGCGTGCGTCAGTCAGGCGCTATCAGCTCGTGCGCGATCAGCGTATGACTCAGCGTATGACCAGCACTTCGTGCAGCGGACGACGTGGTTTCTGGGCGGCATTGCCGGTCGTTGGATGCCCGACGGCGATCAGCATCACCGGCACTTCGCTCTCGGACAGGCCGAACTCCCTGGCCACACCGGCCGGATCGAAGCCGATCATCGGCCCCGCTGCCAGTCCCAGTCCGTGCGCGGCAACCATCAGTGTCATGCCGGCCAGGGATGCCGAGCGCACCGCTTCATCGCGCTGAAACTGCGGGTTCGGGCCGTACATCTTTTCTGCCACGCCGACCCAGTTATCCAGCAGGGTTTGCGTGATGGCCTGCGCCTCCAGACAGCTGCGCAGATTGTTGCCCAGGTGGCGGTGGACCTGGGTCTCGCCACAGACGATGAAGGTCACTGCCGCATCGCTCACCTTGGCCTGCATGTAGGCCAGCTTCTTCAGACGCTCTTTCTGTTCGCTGCTGCGGACCGCAATGAAACGCCAGTTCTGGGCGTTGAAGGCGCTCGGCGCCGTGGTGGCGAGGCTGACCAGTTGCTGTATCTCGGCCTCGCTCAGGGTACGGGTGGGATCGAAAAAACTGGCGGAATAGCGGTTTTGCAGCAAGTCGGGAATCGTCATGGCAGAGGTCCAGGGTAAAAAAACTCGAGGGTTGGCATCGGGTTAGGGTCCGGCTAGCCGTCGAGCATACCCAGTTTGGCCTTGCCGGCGATTTGCATGGGATTTGATTTGCATGGGGCTTGCGCTGGCGGCAGAACTGTATGAAAATACAGTGAATTGCTTGCCACCTTGCCCCGCTTTGACCGGAGACCGCATGGACGCCCTTACCAGCCGACAGCAGCACATCCTTGATTTCATTCGTGATTCCATCCATCACGCCGGTATGCCACCCACCCGCGCCGAGATTCAGGCGCACTTCGGGTTCAGCTCGCCCAACGCGGCCCAGGAGCATTTGCGCAACCTCGAAAAGCGCGGCGCGATCGAGCTGATCGGCGGCTCTTCACGCGGCATCCGTCTGGTCGATGGCGCTGGCAGTCGCATGCGCAGCGCTGCGGCCAGGGCGGCCGCCAATGATGGCGGTCTGCCCCTGGTCGGGCGGGTGGCTGCCGGTTCGCCCATCCTCGCCAGCGAACATGTCGAACGTCGCCTGGCGGTGGATCCGGACATGTTCAATCCCCGCGCCGACTACCTGCTCAAGGTACGCGGCATGAGCATGCGCGATGCCGGCATTCTCGATGGCGACCTGCTGGCAGTGCACAAAACCAGCGAGGCGCGCTCGGGGCAGGTGGTGGTGGCGCGCATCAATGACGAGGTCACCGTCAAGCGTCTGCAGCGCAAGGGTGGGCTGGTGCTGCTGGAGGCCGAGAACCCCGACTTCGCGCCGATCGAAGTCGATCCGCGCCGGGATCAGTTCGCCCTGGAAGGCCTGGCCGTCGGTTTGCTGCGTAACACCCACGGCTTCTAAAAACTGTTTTAAAACAATAAGTTATATGAGTAACTCAAGGCAACTTCTCGCGTCCATGCTACTGTATAAAAATACAGTTAAAGCAACGCTGACCAGCGGTTTTGCCGAACTGGATGCCGAACTGCCCGGAGGCGGCTGGCCGCTGGGTGCGCTGTGCGAACTGCTGCCGCGCCATGTCGGCATCGGTGAATTGCGCCTGCTCGGTCCGGCGCTGGCAAGCCTTTCCGCCGCCGGCCGCAGTCTGGCCTGGATCGCCCCGCCGCACCGCCCCTATGCCCCGGCGCTGGCCGCCGCCGGCATCGATCTGGCGCGGGTGCTGGTGGTGAACACCCGCAGCGAGCGCGAGGCCTGGTGGGCGGCGGAACAGGCACTGGCTTCGCGCAGTTGCGGTGCCGTACTGCTGTGGCCCGGCCAGTTGCCATTTATCGCCCTGCGCCGGCTGTCCCTGGCCAGCGCTGACAGCAGTGCCCTGAGTTTTCTGTTTCGTGCGCCGCAAGCTGCCAGCAGCGCATCGCCTGCGGTGCTGCGGCTGGCGCTGTCGGCCTGCGTCGGTGGCCTGCGCCTCGACCTGCTCAAGCGTCGTGGTGCACCGGCGCTGCACGGCCTGGTACTCGACACCAGCATGGCTGTCGAGCGGTCTTCGTCGCAGCGCATCCAGCCGGTCGTGCCAGCCGAGGTGTCAGCCGACGTGCCGGCTGAAGCACAGCGCGCCTCACCCGATTTCTCACCTGTTTTGTCTTCCAAACGTCTCACTGTCTAGGAAAGCCCATCCCATGCTCTGGATCTCTCTACTGTTACCTCAACTGCCCCTGGAACTGTACGGTCGGGGCTCGCTGCTGCCGGATGCGCTGAATGACGCAAAGTCAGACGCAAAATCAGACGCAAAGCCCGGTGCCAAGGTGAATGCCAACGCCAAGGCCCTGGCCATACTCGAGGGGCGCGGTGCCGACTGCGAACACGACCATGCTTTCAGCAGCGGTCGCATCATTGCCTGCAATGCCCGCGCCGAAGCCGCCGGCGTATGTCGTGGCATGTCGTCCTCGGCTGCCCTCGCCCTGCTGCCCGAGCTGCAATTGCGCTTGCGCGATCGTGCCGGCGAAACCGAGTTGTTGCTCAATCTGGCGTCCTGGGCCGGGCAGTTCACGCCCTCGGTGGCGCTGGATTTTCCCAACGCCCTGACGCTCGAGGTGTCGGGCAGCCTGCGGCTGTTCGGTGGCCTGCCGGCGCTGCTGTCGCGGCTGCGCCATGGCCTGGCCCAGACCGGTCACCAGGTCTGGATCGGCGTGGCGCCCACGCCGCGTGCGGCACTCTGGCTGGCACGACAGGCGCTGGCACAGGGGCTGCCTGCCTATGGTGATGCAACACAGCCATCGCCACAGCAAGCAACCGAGGCCGCTTTGCCGCCGATGCTGACCGAACAAACCCTGCAAGCGGGGGTGGCCGCCATGTCGATCAATCTGCTGCAGCCCGATGCGCAGTCCGATGCGCCGCTGGCACTGGCCTGTGATGCCTTGCGCGGGCTGGGCCTGCGCACTCTGGGTGAGGTGCTGGCTTTGCCGCGCGATGGCCTGCGGCAGCGCTTTGGTCCGGTGCTGTTGCGCGAACTGGATCGGGCCCTTGGCTCGCAACCGGATCCGCGTACCTTTTTCGTGCCGCCGCCGCGCTTTAGCGCCAGCCTTGAGCTGCTGAGCGAAGTCAACCGCGCCGAAGCCGTGCAGTTTGCCGCACAGCGTCTGCTGAACCAGTTCGCTGGCTATCTGGCGGCGCGCAGCGCCGGTACGCGTCGTTTCATGCTGCGTCTGGGGCATCGCGAAGGACGCTTCACCGATGTGGTGGTGGGCATGATCAGTCCGGCGCGCAGTGCCGAGCATTTCGGTCTGCTGCTGCGCGAGCGTCTGGCCACGCTGTCGTTGCGTCAGCCAGTCCGCTTGTTGCGACTGGAGGCGGAGGACATCCAGCCCTGGGCCGGCGCTGATGTGGCCTTGCTGCCCGATTCCACTGACGGCACCGGGCTCGGCGTCGGTGCGGCGGCCGAGGCCTGGCCCAAGCTGGTGGAGCGGCTGCGGGCGCGGCTGGGTGATGCCTCGGTGCAGGGACTGGCGCTGGCGGCCGATCACCGGCCGGAGCATGCCAGTGTGACGGCGGCTGTATCACTGTCGATGTCACCGTCGGCAGCGCAGAAGCACCAGCACAACCAGCACAGCCTGCCGAGCAGCCAGCTTCATGCAAGTACCTCGGCAACCTCCTCGCCACTGCCACGCGGTCGCGGCGAGCGACCGTTCTGGCTGCTGCCACGTCCGCGTCCGCTACCCGAGCGCAATGCCGTACCGCTGCATGAGGACGGACCGCTGGCGCTGCTGGCCGGCCCGGAGCGCATCGAATCGGGCTGGTGGGATGGCGACGATGTCGCCCGCGATTACTTCGTGGCCCGCACCCCCAAGGCCTCGGTGGTGTGGATCTACCGCGAGCGCGGGGCCTTGCAGGGCGGACAGTGGTATCTGCACGGGCTGTTTGCCTGAGCCGCGATGGCAGTGTTCATGGCAGTCGTACCAGACGTTTCAGCGCATTCCGTTTCAGGCAACACCCATGTATTCCGCTTTGCCGGCCTATGCCGAGTTGCACTGTCTGTCGAATTTCAGTTTTCTGCGTGGCGCTTCGCATCCGGAAGAACTGGTGCAGCGGGCGCTCGAACTGGGCTATGCCGCACTGGCCATCACCGATGAGTGTTCGCTCGCCGGTGTGGTGCGAGCGCATGTCGCAGCCAAGGCGGCCGGACTGCCATTGCTCGTTGGCAGCGAAGTGCTGTTGCAGGACGGCGTGGCGGATAGCGCCATGGCACCAGCCAAACTGGTGCTGCTGGCCACCGACCGCGCCGGCTATGCCCGCCTTTCCCGGCTGATCACCACCGGTCGGCGACGCAGCGGCAAGGGCCGCTATGCGCTGTACTGGTCCGACCTGGATGACGGCCTGCCCGGTTGCCTGGCCCTGCTCTGCCCCGAGCCGCCCCCCGCGCAACTGGTACAGACCCAGGCCCCGACGCAGGCACAGACCCAGACCCAGGAGCAGGCGCAGGCGTTGCAGACACGCATGCCGGGTCGGGCCTGGATTGCCGTCGAGTTGCTGGGCGGGGCTGACGACCGTGCCCAGCTGACCCTGCTGCGGCACCTCTCGCAGCACAGCGGCCTGCCCTTGGTGGCTGCCGGCGATGTGCATATGCACCGGCGCTCGCGTCGCATGCTGCAGGACGCCCTGACCGCAGTACGCCTGCGCCGGCCGGTGCATGCCTGTGGCCTGGCGCTGTTTCCCAATGGCGAACGGCATCTGCGCCACCGGCTGCGTCTGGGTAACGTCTATCCTATTGATTTAATTGAAGAAACTCTGGGCATCGCGGCACGCTGCCAGTTCAGTCTGGACAGCCTGCGCTACGAATATCCGCAGGAGCTGGTACCCGCTGGTATCACGCCGGCGGCGCATCTGCGTCAGCTCACCGAGCAGGGGCTGCGGCAGCGTTTCCCGCAAGGGGTGCCGGCACCGGTACGGCAGCTGATCGAGCATGAACTGGCACTGATTGCCGAGCTGGCCTATGAGCCGTATTTCCTCACGGTCGAGGACATCGTGCGCTTTGCCCGCAGTCGCGACATCCTTTGTCAGGGACGTGGTTCAGCGGCCAATTCGGCGGTCTGCTATGCGCTGGGCATCACCGAGGTGGATCCAGCCCGCATGTCGATGCTGTTCGAGCGCTTTCTGTCGCGCGAGCGACGCGAGCCACCGGACATCGATGTCGACTTCGAACATCAGCGGCGCGAGGAAGTGATCCAGTACCTGTATGCCCGCTACGGCCGTGACCGCGCCGCGCTGGCGGCTAGTGTCATTCGCTATCGCCCGCGCAGCGCCCTGCGCGACATGGCCCGTGCGCTCGACCTCGATCCGCAGCAGGCCGATCGCGTCTCAGCCAGTCTGGTCTGGCGCAGCGATCGCCAGCAGCTGGCCGAACGCTTGCAGCAAGCCGGCTTCGATCCATCGCATCCGCTGCCGCAGCGCTGGTTGCAGCTGGCGCAAACCCTGGTGGGCTTTCCGCGTCATCTGTCGCAGCACGTCGGCGGCTTTGTCATTACGCGCGGGGCACTGGACGAACTGGTGCCGATCGAGAATGCCGCCATGCCCGAGCGCTCGGTGATCCAGTGGGACAAGGACGATCTGCAAGCGCTCGGATTACTCAAAGTGGATGTGCTGGCGCTGGGCATGCTGAGCGCCATCCGGCGTGCGCTGCAGCTGGTATCGGACTGGCGTGGCCGGCCATTGCGGATGCAGGACATCCCGGCCGAGGATGCGGCGGTCTACACCATGATCCAGAAGGCCGACACCGTGGGCGTATTCCAGATCGAGTCACGGGCGCAGATGTCGATGCTGCCGCGACTGAAACCGGCCACGTTCTACGACCTGGTGATCGAGGTCGCCATCGTGCGTCCAGGGCCGATCCAGGGCGGCATGGTGCATCCCTATCTGCGTCGGCGGCAGGGGCTGGAGCCGGTGGCGTATCCGGGCGAGGCGGTACGCGCGGTGCTCGAACGCACTCTGGGCGTGCCGATCTTCCAGGAGCAGGTGATGCAGCTGGCGGTGGTCGCCGCCGGTTTCTCTCCTGGCGAAGCCGATCAGCTGCGCCGTTCGATGGCGGCCTGGAAGCGTCATGGCGGACTGGATCATTTCGAGCAGCGCCTCATTCAGGGCATGCTGGCGCGTGGCTACAGCGCCAGCTTTGCGCAGCAGATTTATCAGCAGATGCTGGGCTTTGGCGAATATGGTTTCCCTGAATCGCACTCGGCCAGCTTCGCCCTGCTGGTGTATGTCTCGGCCTGGCTGAAATGTCACCATCCGGCGGCCTTTGTCACCGCCTTGCTCAACAGCCAGCCAATGGGCTTTTATGCCCCATCGCAGCTGGTACAGGATGCGCGCCGGCATGGCGTCGAAGTACTCCCGGTGAGCGTCAATCACAGTCACTGGGAGTGCCAGCTGGAGGCTGTGGTCACGACGGAACACGCAGCAGAACACGCAGCCAAGCCTGCAGCGCCGGCGGTACGCCTCGGCCTGTGTCTGGTCAAGGGGCTGCGTCAGGCGGTGGTGCAGCAGTTGCTGCAGGCACGCGGCACACAGTTGTTTCAAAGCCTGGAAGAACTGGCGCGGCGCAGTGCCCTGAGCGCCGCCGATCTGAAGCTGCTGGCTGCTGCCGGCGCTCTGGCCGAACTCACGGCCGATCGCAATCAGGCCTGGTGGGCGGTGGCGGGCTTGCCGCCGCCGAATGTCAACGTAGCCGACCCTGCGATCCGCGCCAAAACAGCACCCCCGTCGCAGGCAAAGGAACGGACGCAGGTACGGGCGCAGGCACGGACGCAGGTACGGGCGCAGGGTGAGCTGGATTTCCATGCGCCGTCGCTGGCGGTGTCGGCGCAGGAAAGTCCGGCTGCGCTGGCATCCCCGCCAGTCCTGCCAGCATTGCCAGTGCCCGACGAGGGCAGCAACATCGTGGCCGACTATGCCCATCTCGGTCTGACACTCGGCCGTCATCCGCTGGCACTGTTGCGGCCGCGACTGGTGCGCTGGCGCTACCGCGACGCCGGCAGCTTGCGCAGCCTGCCCAATGGCCGGGCGCTGCAGGTGTGCGGCATCGTCACTGGCCGGCAGCGGCCGGACACCGCCTCGGGCGTGGTGTTCGTCACGCTCGAGGATGAAAGCGGCAGCATCAATGTCGTGGTGTGGCGCGAACTGGCCGAGCGCCAGCGACGCGCCCTGCTCGGTTCGTCGCTGCTGGCGGTGGCTGGTGTGCTGCAACGCGAAGGAGATGTCATCCATCTGCTGGCACGGCAACTCACCGACCGCAGCGCCTGGCTGGGACGGCTGCAGACGGCATCGCGGGATTTCCACTGATATCCTTCACGCCCCATGCGCCCTACCCCTGTCAGCCCGAGCGATCCCGAGACCAGTCGCAACGCCCCAGCCCCAGTGCACCTTGAAGTGCGCCAAGGCTATGCCGTTATCACTCTGAATCGCCCAGAAAAACTCAATAGTTTCAATAACTTACTGCATGTCCAGCTGCGCCAGGCCATTGCCGAGGCGGGCGCTGCCCCAGGCGTGGCAGCAGTGCTGCTGACCGGCGCCGGACGCGGCTTCTGTGCCGGACAGGATCTGGCCGAGCGCGATCTGCGCGATGGCGTGCCGCCGCCCGATCTGGGTGACAGCCTCGATCGTCTGTACAACCCGCTCATCCGCCAGCTGCGCGCCCTGCCCAAGCCGGTGGTGTGCGCGGTCAATGGCATTGCCGCCGGCGCTGGTGCCAGTCTGGCGCTGGCCTGCGACATCGTGCTGGCGGCGCGCTCGGCCAGCTTCATCCAGGCCTTCTGCCGGATTGGCCTGTTGCCCGATTCCGGCGCCACCTGGACCCTGCCGCGGCTGGTGGGTGATGCCCGGGCACGCGCCCTGGCACTGCTGGGTGAGCGCATCAGCGCCCAGCAGGCAGCCGACTGGGGAATGATCTGGCGCTGTGTCGAGGACGAGCAATTGCTGGCCCAGGCCGAGGCGCTGTGCAGCGGTTTTGCGGCGGCGCCGGCACGCAGTCTGGCGGCCATCAAGCAGGCGCTGAACGCCTCGGCCGGCAATAGCCTGGATGCCCAGCTCGACCTCGAGCGCGACTTGCAGCAGCAGCTTGGCTACAGCGCCGACTACCGTGAGGGCGTCCAGGCGTTTCTGGGCAAGCGCGTGCCGCAGTTCAAAGGCTGCTGAGACGATGATGAGCGCAGCGACGGCCGCTTCTGGAATGGTCGACATGGCTTTCAAACCCGCAGTGATCGTGATCGGTGCCGGTCCCTGTGGCCTGACGCTGTGCAACCTGCTGGGCAGCATGCAGGTGCCTACGCTGCTGATCGAGCGCAACAGCAGCACCGTGAATGAACCGCGCGCGGTGTCGATCGATGACGAGAGCCTGCGCACCATGCAGGCCATTGGCCTGGACGCCGAGGTGCTGTCGCAGGTGGTGCAGGGCTACGGCGCGCATTACTACTCGCCCTCGGGACGACGCTTTGCGCGGGTACAGCCGGCGACGCGCGAGTTCGGCTTTCCGCGTCGCAATGCCTTTCGTCAGCCGGTACTGGAAGCGCAGTTGCGCGCCGGACTGGCACGCTTTGATTGCGTGCAGGTCCGCTTTGACACCACGCTGGAATCGTTCACCCAGGATGGCCAGTCAGTCACGGTGCAGCTGTGCCAGCGCGACCGGGGCGCAAATGATGGGGGCGCAAACGACGGGAGTGCAAACGATGGCCAGCGCTATTCGGTCAGCGCCGACTGGCTGATCGGCAGCGACGGCGGACGCAGCCGGGTGCGTGAACAGCTGGGCATTGCCATGGCCGGCAGCACCTTTTCCGAAAAGTGGCTGATCGTAGACCTGGCCGGTACGCCCGATCGATTCCGCCATACCCGGGTCTATTGCGATCCTTCGCGTCCGGCGATTTCGTTGCCAGGGCCGCATGGCACGCGGCGCTATGAATTCATGTTGCTGCCGGGCGAGCGTGATGAAGCATTGCAGTCCGAGGCCGTGGCGCGTCAGCTGATTGCCCGCGTCAGTCTGGCTGACAGCAATATTCCCATCGTGCGTCAGGTGGTCTACACCTTCCATGCCCGCCTGGCCGAACGCTGGCGCGAGGGTCGTGTGTTGCTGGCCGGTGATGCGGCGCATCTCACGCCACCGTTTGCCGGCCAGGGCATGAACAGCGGTATCCGCGATGCCTTGAACCTGGCCTGGAAACTGGCCGCGGTGCAGCGCGGGCAGTTGCCGACGAGTCTGCTGGACAGCTACGAGGCCGAGCGCCGTCCGCACGCCTGGGCGCTGATCGAGATGGCCTTGGCCATCGGTCATTTCATGCAGCCCAAGAGCCGGCTCGGGGCATTTCTGATGCAAAGCGCGTTGCGCATCGCCAGTCTGTTTCCGCCGGCACGCGACTATTTTTTG
>CAIPUP010000262.1 GCA_903868285.1 uncultured beta proteobacterium | reverse complement strand
CTGGCGGCTTGCGTGGCCACACCACCCGCGCCGGTGGCCGAGCGCGTACCCCAGCGCACCGTGGTGCGACCCGATCCGGGCCCACGGCCCAGCGTGGCCAGCGCTGGCAGCAGTACCGCTAGCAGTGCAGCGGCAGCGCAACGCACGCCACGCAATCGTGCGGCCAGCGAGGACCCGCGTCCGGAGAGCTATATCGTCAAGCGCGGCGATACGCTGTACTCGATTGCCCTGGATAACGGCGTCGAGTATCGCGAGCTGGCGGAATGGAATGATTTGGAAGACGCGAACCGTATCCGCGTCGGTCAGAGCCTGCGATTGCGTGCGCCGGCGGGCAGCGTTTCTGGCGCGGATGGCGTGCAGACGCGGCCCATTCTCAGCAGTGCCGCGCCGGAAGCGCGTGCGCTGGACGAAGCCCCAGCGCTGCGACCACTGCCTGGTGCCAGTCAGCCGGCGACCCAGTCTGCGGCGCAGCCGACGTCGCCTGCTGCAGCGCAGTCCGCAGCCCAGCCCGCAGCACAGTCCGCAGCACAGTCCGCAGCACAGCCCGCAGCACAGTCGGCAACGCCCGCGGCCAGCAATTCCCTGCTGCGCAGCGGACCGCTGGCACGCAAGCTGCCGTACTCGGAGCAGAACCTGGCGCTGCTGAGCAAACCCGAACCGGTGGCGCTGGCACCGTCGTCGGCCAGTGCCAGCGTGGCATCGCCCGCCGCCAGCGCGACGCCGACGCTACCCGCAGCGCCGCCTGCAACGCCGCCCGCAGCGCCGCCTGCGCCCCAGGCTGCCCCCGGCGCGTCTGCGGCCAATGCCCAAGCCAATACCGATGGCGATGATGACAACATCGACTGGGCTTGGCCCAGTAACGGCAAGTTGCTGGCGGGCTTTTCCGAGCCAGCCAACAAGGGCATCGACCTGGCCGGACGCATCGGTGATCCGGTGCTGGCAGCCGCTGCCGGCAAGGTGGTCTACAGCGGCCAGGGACTGCGTGGTTACGGCAAGCTGGTGATCATCAAGCACAACAAAACCTTTCTCTCGGCTTATGCCCACAACAGCAACATCCTGGTCAAGGAAGGCCAGAGCGTGACGCGCGGCCAGCGCATTGCCGAGATCGGCAACACCGACAGCGACAGTCCCAAGCTGCATTTCGAGATCCGTCGCTTCGGCAAACCGACCGACCCGATCAAATTCCTGCCTGCGCGCTGAGAGTGTCGCGGGCCGCGCCCGTGTCGCATCACCGCTGGCTTCCATAGAAAGAAAACACCATGTCTTTGCCTAACGACAAGCAAGCCCGTACCAAGGCGCTAGCGGCCAAAATCCGCAGCCGCGATCTGGTGGTGGCCCCCGGTGTGTTCGATGGCATTTCGCTGCGCGTGGCCGATGGCATGGGCTTTGATTGCCTGTACATGACCGGCTATGGCGCAGTGGCCTCGGGCCTGGGCTTGCCCGATGCCGGTCTGGCCACCTTCAGCGACATGGTGGGCACGGTCGAGCGTCTGTGCGGGCTGGCCAGCACGCCCTTGATTGCCGATGCCGATACCGGCTATGGCGGCTTGCTGAATGTGCGTCACACCGTGCGCGGCTATGAGAAGGCCGGTGCTGCGGGCATCCAGATCGAGGATCAGGAGTTTCCGAAAAAATGCGGCCATACGCCGGGGCGGCGGGTGATTCCGATGCAGGACATGGTGCGCAAGATTCAAGTGGCCTCGGATGCGCGGCAGTCGTCGGATTTCCTGATCGTGGCGCGTACCGACGCCCGCACATCACTGGGTTTGGACGAAGCACTGCGCCGGGCCGAGGCCTATGGCAAGGCCGGTGCTGACATCCTGTTTGTCGAGTCGCCCGAGTCGGAGGACGAAATGCGGCGTATCTGCAGCGCGCTGGATCTGCCGCTGATGGCCAATATGGTCGAGGGCGGACGCACGCCAGTGCTGCCGGCGGCCAGGCTGAAGGACATCGGCTACAGCTTTGCCATCTTCCCCGGCACTGGCTTTCTTGCCATGGGCGCGGCGTTGCAGCGCGTGTATCAGTCGCTCAAGGACACCGGCACCACCAGCGCCGCTGGCGTGCCGCTGTACGACTTCATGGAGTTCTCGAAGCTGATGGGCTTCGAGGACGTATGGGCGTTTGACAAGCGTTACGCCGAAGACTGATTACCCGCTGTTGATGCCATGCTGCCATCTGCTGTGAGGGCTTGTGCATGAGCAGTGACTACCTGCAATTGCCGGCCGATCTGCCGCGGCCACGGGATGACGGCGCAGCAGACCATTTACCCGGAACGCGTTTGCCTGCGCTGGCGCTGCCAGCCACCGATGGTCGCCTGATCGATTTGTCGCAACTGCACGGTCTGGTGGTGGTGTAT
>CAIPUP010000261.1 GCA_903868285.1 uncultured beta proteobacterium | reverse complement strand
CTCGGAGGATGCCGCCTACATCACCGGTACCAATATTTCCATCAACGGCGGCATGCACATGTATTGAGCTGCGGTACTGCGGTGAGGTACTGCGGTGCGGTACCGAGCATCTCTGGCAGGGTTCTTGCAATCGGATTCTTGCGATCAGATGCTTGCAATCAGGTTCGTGCGAGCAGGTTCATTAGCGATTTGCTTTCAGCATCAAGCGCGCAGCAAGTCAGAGCGGTCTAACCCGGACCCACAGGGTCCAGTCTAGGAGGCGGAGCATCATGGCAAAACGTGTGGCATTGATTACCGGTGGCATGGGCGGTCTGGGCGAAACCATCAGCACCAAAATGGCCGATGCCGGCTATACCGTGGTGGTGACCTATTCGCCCTCCAACACCACAGCACAGAAGTGGACGGCCGACATGAAGGCACGCGGCTACAGCTTTCATGCCTACCCGGCGGATGTGGGTGATTACGATTCCTGCGCTGCCTGCATCGACAAAATCAGTCGCGAGGTCGGGCCGGTCGACATTCTGGTCAACAACGCCGGCATCACCCGCGATATGACCTTCAAGAAAATGACCAAGGCCGACTGGGATGCAGTGATACGCACCAACCTGGATTCCTGCTTCAACATGACCAAGCAGGTTTGCGATGGCATGGTCGATCGCGCCTGGGGTCGTGTTATCAATGTCTCCTCGGTCAATGGCTCCAAAGGCGCTTTTGGCCAGACTAACTATTCCGCTGCCAAGGCCGGCATGCATGGCTTCACCAAGGCTTTGTCGCTGGAAGTGGCGCGCAAAGGCGTGACGGTGAACACCATTTCGCCGGGATACATCGGTACCAAGATGGTGACGGCGATCCCGAAAGAAATTCTCGACTCGAAAATCCTGCCGCAGATTCCGGTCGGTCGACTCGGCAAGCCGGAGGAAATCGCTGGCTTGATCATCTATCTGTGCTCTGAGGAAGCGGCCTTCGTCAATGGCGCGAATATCGCCATCAACGGCGGCCAACACATGCAATAACCGGCACGAACCGGCAATATGCGGCGATGAACGGGCTGGCGGCGGCCGGCCCCGCAGTGGTGCGGCGTGCGCTATCATGGTGCGTTGCAGCACCGTGAGTTTGCGGTAATGCGGTGTTCGCAGCCAGTCCGTGGTTCCAGTTCCAAGGTTCCAGCCGTTTGATTGCAGTCCAACACGTTCAGGTGCACATCCATGAGTGAAGCCGCCGTCCGACTGATCAAGAAATATCCCAACCGTCGTCTGTACGACACGCGCACCAGTACCTACATCACACTGGCCGATGTCAAACAGCTGGTGCTGGGGAATGAAGAGTTTCAGGTCGTGGACGCCAAGTCGGGCGACGACCTCACCCGTGCCATCCTGCTGCAGATCATTCTGGAAGAGGAGTCTGGCGGTTCGCCGATGTTCACCTCGGATGTGCTGACCCAATTCATCCGCTCCTATGGCAGCGCCATGCAGGGCATGATGGGTGGCTACATCGAACGCAATCTGCAGTTGTTCCAGGAGCTGCAAAAGAAAGTGCAGGAGCAATCGGCCCAGTTGTATGGCGGCAACGCCAAGGGCGGCCAGGAGATGTGGAACCAGTTCATGAGTTTCCAGGGCCCGGCGATGCAGGGTCTGATCTCGACCTACATGGACCAGAGCCGCAATATGTTTCTGCAAATGCAGGACCAGTTGCAGAACCAGACCCGCAATATGTTTGCCGGCTTCAATGTGCCGGGCATGCCGGGTCAGACGCCGCCGCCTGGCGACGGTAGTCAGAACAAGGGCTGAAACGCATGGCTGTTGCTAAACCCGCGCAAGCGCCGCGGGTCGGTTTCGTTTCGCTTGGTTGTCCCAAGGCACTGGTGGATTCCGAACGCATCCTGACCCAGTTGCGCTCCGAGGGTTACGCCATCTCGCCGTCGTATGACGGCGCTGATCTGGTGGTGGTCAACACCTGCGGTTTTATCGATGCCGCGGTGGAGGAATCGCTCGATGCCATCGGCGAGGCGCTGGCTGAAAACGGCAAGGTGATCGTCACCGGCTGTCTGGGTGCCAAGGGTTCGGTGGTGCAGGATGCCCATCCGCAGGTATTGGCGGTGACCGGGCCGCATGCCACCGAGGAGGTGATGCGTGCAGTGCATGCGCATCTGCCCAAGCCGCATGACCCGTTCTCCGACCTGGTGCCGGCCGCTGGCATTCGCCTCACGCCGCGTCACTATGCCTATCTGAAAATTTCCGAGGGCTGCAATCATCGCTGCAGCTTTTGCATCATCCCGGCCATGCGCGGCGATCTGGTCAGCCGTCCGGTGGGTGAGGTGATGCGCGAGGCCGAGGCGCTGGTGGCCTCGGGGGTCAAGGAACTGCTGGTGATTTCCCAGGACACCAGTGCCTATGGCGTGGATGTGAAATACCGCACCGGCTTCTGGGAAGGCCGCCCGCTGCGCACCCGCATGAAGGAACTGTGTGCCGCGTTGGGCAGTCTGCGCACGCCCGAGGGCGAGCAGGTGTGGGTGCGGCTGCACTACGTCTATCCCTACCCGCATGTGGATGAGGTCATCGAACTGATGGCAGAAGGCGGCGTGCTGCCCTATATCGATGTGCCGTTCCAGCATGCCAGCCCGCGCATACTCAAGCTGATGAAACGCCCGGCCAGTGGCGAGTCCAACCTCGAGCGCATCCGCGCCTGGCGGCGCATCTGTCCCGAGCTCACCATCCGCTCCACGTTTATCGCTGGCTTTCCCGGCGAGACCGCCGAGGAGTTTCAGCAACTCCTTGATTTTATTGAAGAATCTGAGCTGGACCGGGTGGGCTGCTTTGCCTATTCGCCAGTCGAGGGTGCCGCCGCCAATGCCTTGCCAGACCCACTGCCGCAGGCCGAGCGCGAGGCGCGTCAGGCGCGCTTCATGCAACTGCAGTCGCGCATCAGTGCGCGTCGGCTCAAGGCGCGGGTGGGCAGCGTGCAGCGGGTGCTGATTGATGCCATCGAGGGCAATGGCGCCATCGCCCGCTCGGCTGCCGATGCGCCGGAGATCGATGGCGTGGTGCGCTTCAGCGGCGTGACCAAGGCCGGCCTGGGTGTCGGTGACTGGGCCACGGTGCGCATCACCTCGGCCACCTCGCATGATCTGCGCGGCAAGCTGCTGCGCGCAGACGAAATGCAATGACGCCAGGCGTAATGCCCCGGGTTGGCGTGCCCGCCGATGTCGTAGTGGTGTCCGCCGTGCGCAGTGCCATCGGCACTTATGGCGGTGCGCTGAAGGACGTGCCGGCCACGCGGCTGGCGGCCACCGTATTGCGCGAGGCCGTCACCCGCGCCAGGATCGATCCGGCAGCGGTGGGTCATGTGGTGTTTGGCAGTGTGGTGCCGGGTGAGGCGCGTGATCTTTATCTGTCGCGTGTGGCGGCGCTGGAAGGTGGCCTGCAAGCCGGCACACCTTGCCTGACCCTGAACCGGCTGTGCGGCAGCGGCCTGCAGGCCATCATCAGTGCAGCACAGTCGATACAGCTGGGCGATTGCGATGTGGCCATCGGCGGCGGCGCCGAGAGCATGAGCCGTGCGGCCTATTTTCTGCCCGCGGCACGCTGGGGTCAGCGCATGGGCGACGCAGCGGTCGTGGATGCCATGACTGGCGCGCTGCATGACCCCTTCGGTCATGGCCACATGGGCGTCACCGCCGAGAACATCGCCGAGCGTTTTGCCATCACACGTGCCGAACAGGATGCCTACGCGCTGGCGTCGCACCATCGCGCCTCGCAGGCACAGCGCGCCGGCCATTTCCAGACCCAGATCGTGCCGGTGGAGATCAAGACCCGCCAGGGCACAAGCGCATTCACCCAGGATGAGCACATCCGCCATGATGCCGTGCTGGCCGATTTCGAGCGCCTCAAGCCGGCCTTCAAACAGGACGGCACCGTCACCGCCGGCAATGCCTCGGGGCTGAACGATGCCGCCGCGGCACTGCTGCTGATGCAGGCCGATGCCGCCGCCGCGGCCGGCTGCCAGCCACTGGCGCGGCTGGTGGGCTATGCCCATGCCGGCGTCGAGCCGCAGCTGATGGGCCTGGGGCCGATACCGGCAGTGCGTCGCCTGTTTGAGAAAACCGGCTTGTCGCCGTCGCAGATGGACGTGATCGAATCGAACGAGGCATTCGCGGTGCAGGCCATGTGCGTGACGCGTGAATTAGGCCTTGATCCGTCGCGCGTCAATGCCGATGGCGGCGCGGTGGCGCTCGGCCACCCCATCGGCGCCACTGGCGCGATTCTCAGCGTCAAGGCCATCCATGCGCTGCATCGCTGCGCCGGGCGCTATGCCCTGGTCACCATGTGCATCGGCGGCGGCCAGGGTATTGCTGCCATCTTCGAGCGCTGCTGAGCAAGCAGCGAAGCGGTGGTTGCGTAGCGCTCAGGTCGCGCTGCCGCCACGCTGGATCGAGCCTTCGCGCTGCGGCGCACCGTCCACCAGCACAAAAGCGATACGGGCCGGTTCGCTGCCGCGGTTGAACCAGGCATGCGCGGTGCCGCGCTGGATCATGATGTCGCCGGTCTTCATGAACACCTCCACGCCATCGTCCAGCAGCATGCCCATCTCGCCGGCGATGCAGATAACGTAATCCAGCGTGTCGGTGCGATGCAGCGGCGGACGATGCTCGCCGGGCAGCATTTCAATCACCCCCATGCGCGTGCCACCGGGCGGTGGCGGCGTGCCGGAATACGACTGGCCATGGTCAACATCATCGAGAAAATCGCACGGACTCTGATGCGTCACCCACATCAGGGTGGAACTGGTGCTGGCATTGGGAAACTTGTGAAAGCTGGCCGGGCCATCCTTCCAGACGATGGCCTTGCCCTGGGCATCATGACCGGTGACGATGCGCCGGATGACCGGTGCCGCACGCGGGTTGTTCGATTCGACCTTGGGCGTGTTATCCATGGAAACCTCGGTGTGATGAAGTATTGAAGTGATGAATACCGATGCGCTGCTGGCGCACGGCGCGGCGTTCAGTCCAGTGGCCGCGCGCCGCCGGGAACCGGGGCATCGAAGGCGTTGATCATCATTGCCACCATGGTGTAGAAGCCCGCCACGCTGACCAGTTCGATCATGCCCTCGGTGCCAAACATCGCCAGGCCCTTGGCATAGCTGGCCTCTGACAGATGCTTTTGTTCATTCAGCTCCAGCGTCAGGGCCCAGGCCAGTTGTTCATCTGCCTGCGGCGAGGCCGGTGCGGCGCGCTGCCGGATGGCTTCGATCACCGCTGTGCTGACACCGACACTCCCTGCCGCCTGGGCATGGGCAAACCATTCGTACTGCGCGCTCCAGTGCCGTGCCACCACCAGGATCACCACCTCGAACACGCGCTTGTCGAGCGTGCCTTCCAGGCGCAGCGCATTGCCCAGCTGGTTGGCGCGATCAGCCAGTGCCGGAATGCGCAGCCATAGCGCAAACGGACCGCGCACCACGCCACCGCGCGGCCCGGCGATGTCCTGGCGCAATTGCTGTTGCAGCGGTGACAACTCATCCGGGCGCAGATCGGCGACGCGGCCGGTGTTTTCTTTGTCAGTGCCAGGCGCGGTATTGGGGTGGCCAGTCATGGGACAGATTCCTGATGGGTGCTGCGGTTTGGTGAATAGCGATTGACGTTCGGTGATTAT
>CAIPUP010000260.1 GCA_903868285.1 uncultured beta proteobacterium | reverse complement strand
CAGCGCAAGTTCGGTGTGCCACCCGAGCGCATCGTCGATTACCTCACCCTGATTGGTGACACAGTCGACAACGTGCCCGGCGTACCCAAGGTCGGACCGAAAACCGCAGTGAAATGGCTGACCGAGCACGGCACGCTGCAAAACATCGTGCAGCAGGCCGATGCCATGACTGGCGTGGTGGGCGAGAACCTGCGCAAGAGCCTGGACTGGCTGCCGCAGGCCTCACGCCTGCTCACCGTCAAGTGCGATGTGGATTTGCCGCTGAATCTCGAGCAAGGCTTTGATGCATTGGCCTTCACGGCGCCCGACACCGCGCTGCTGGCGCAATTGTTCGAGCGCTTCGGTTTCAAGGGCTGGCTGCGCGAGTTGTCGGGCGAGGCGGGGTCGGCTGAGGGTGATGCCATGCCCGGGCGTAGTCGTGGCGCTGGTCGCGCTGGTGTTGACCGAGCCGGCGGTGTTGCCCAGGGGCAAGCGCAGCAGTCGTTGCACCCACCGCCGCCACCGGTGCCACGGCACTATGAAACCTTGCTCAGCGAACAAGCCCTGCAGGCCTGGCTGCCGCAGCTGCAGCAGGCGGCGCTAACCGCCTTCGATACCGAGACCAGCAGTCTTGATCCGTTCGCTGCGCGCCTAGTCGGCATGTCGTTTTGCATCGAGCCGGGCAAGGCGGCCTATCTGCCGCTGGCGCATGTCGGGCCGGATGCCACGACGCAGATTGGTGTCGAGCGCGCACTCGAATTGCTGCGGCCATGGCTGGAGAATCCGGCCTGTCTCAAACTGGGACAGAACATCAAATACGACCAGCATGTGCTGGCCAATCATGGCGTGCGTCTGGCCGGTATCGCGCATGACACCCTGCTGCAGTCCTATGTGCTGGAGTCGCATATGCGGCACGACATGGATGCACTGGCCGAGCGTCATCTGGGCGTGAAAACCATCAGCTACGACGACGTCACCGGCACCGGTGCCAAGCGCATCGGCTTCGAGCAGGTCGATGTGGCGCGGGCCAGCGACTATGCCGCCGAAGACGCCGACATCACCTTGCAGCTGCATGGGCAACTGCAGCCGCAGATCGCCGCCGACGCGCCGTTGGCGCATGTCTATGCCGACATCGAGATGCCGGTGCGCGAGGTGCTGTTTCGCATGGAGCGCAATGGCGTGCTGATCGACAGCGACCTGCTGGCGCTGCAAAGCCATGAGCTGGGTCAGAAGATGCTGGCGCTGGAAGAGCGCGCCTACAGCGAGGCCGGGCAGCCGTTCAATCTCAACTCACCGAAGCAGATCGGCGAGATTTTTTTCCAGCGCCTTGGCCTGCCGGTGGTCAAAAAGACCCCCTCCGGCGCACCCTCCACTGACGAAGAGGTGCTGGAAAAACTGGCGCTGGACTATCCCCTGCCACGCACCCTGCTGGACTATCGCAGCATGGCCAAGCTGAAGTCGACCTATACCGACAAGCTGCCGCGCATGGTCAACCCCGCCACCGGGCGGGTGCATACCCACTACGGCCAGGCCACTGCGGTCACCGGGCGCCTGTCCTCGAACGAGCCCAACCTGCAGAACATCCCGGTGCGCACCGCCGAGGGCCGGCGCATCCGCGAGGCCTTCATCGCTGCACCCGGCTGTGTGCTGGTCAGCGCCGACTATTCGCAGATCGAGCTGCGCATCATGGCCCACATCTCGCAGGACGCCAGCCTGATCGCTGCCTTCGAGGCCGGCGAAGACATCCACCGTGCCACCGCGGCTGAAATTTTCAACCGGCCGCTGGCCGAAGTCAGCAGCGAGGAACGGCGCTATGCCAAGACCATCAACTTCGGGCTGATCTACGGCATGTCGGCCTTTGGCCTGGCGCAGCAGCTGGGTCTGGATCGTTCCACCGCCCAGGCCTACATCCAGAGCTACTTCCTGCGCTATCCCGGCGTGAAGCAGTTCATGGACGAGGTCAAGGAGCAGGCGCGCGAGCGTGGCTGGGTCGAGACGGTGTTCGGTCGCCGGCTATGGCTGCCCGACATTCGTTCCTCCAATCAGGGCCGGCGCGGCAACGCCGAGCGTGCCGCCATCAATGCGCCGATGCAGGGCACCGCGGCCGATCTGGTCAAGCTGGCCATGATCGTGGTGCAGCGCTGGCTGGATGAGGCCGGGCTGCAGACGCGCCTGCTGATGCAGGTGCATGACGAGCTGATCCTGGAGGTGCCGCAGGCCGAACTGGCACGGGTGCAAGCCGAGCTGCCGGGGCTGATGACCGGCGTGGCAAGCTTGCGTGTGCCGCTGCTGGTAGATGTTGGCGTCGGGCCGAACTGGGAGCAGGCGCACTGAGTCTCGCAAGTTTGCGTAACTACTTGATTATTAAGGACTTTTATGAAGCTCAAGCCTGTGCTGGGCGGCCTTGCGCTGGCCGGTTTGCTGGCCTGGGGCGCGCTGGTTTTCCTGCGCCAGCCGATGGCGCCAGCGCTCGACCTGGTCGATCTGCGCGGAGAGGCCATCACCAGCGCCAGCTTCAAGGGCAAGGTGGTGCTGGTGAACTTCTGGGCCACCAGCTGCGTCACCTGCGTACGTGAAATGCCGCAGCTGGTGGAAACCTTCCAGAAATACCGCGACCAGGGCTATGACACCCTGGCCGTAGCCATGAGCTATGACCCGCCCGATCAGGTGCTGGCCTACGCCAACAAGAACGAACTGCCATTCAAGGTGACACTGGATGTGCGCGGCAATGTCGCCAAGGATTTTGGCGACATCCTGCTCACACCCACCAGCTTTCTCATCGACCGCCAGGGTCGCATCATCAAGCGCTACCTTGGCGAACCCGACTTCGCCGAACTGCACCGGCTGGTGGAGCAGTTACTGCGCCAGCCGGTGTAGTCCTCCCTTCCGTCTACGTTTGCAGCCCTCCGTCGCCGGAGGGTGTTTCACTCCGCTCAGGTCAGTGCATCGATCTGCGCTGTGGTCATGCCGATCGCCGCCAGCTGCGCTGTGGTCAGGCTCACGATCTGATCGGTGGTCAGCAGAGCCAGCTTGGCATCGGTCATGCCAGCGATGGCTGTGGTGCTGATGACAGCCACATCACGCGTTTCCAGCGCCGGGATCTGATCCGAGGTCAACTCATTGAGCTGAGCACTGGTCAATACCTTCACCTGGGCCGTGGTCAGGGCCACGACCTGGTCGGTGCT
>CAIPUP010000259.1 GCA_903868285.1 uncultured beta proteobacterium | reverse complement strand
TCGAACGGACTACTGGCTACTTGATGGTGAGCACCGGACACTCCGCCAGGTGCAACACCTTGGTGGCAACGGAACCGAGCAGCAGGTTGCCCGAAGCGGTCATGCCGCGGGTGCCGATGCAGATCATGTCAGCCTTGCTGCGCTTGGCATGGGCGACGATGGTTTCTGCCACCGGGCCGATCTGGATCACTGGCTTGGTGGTGTAACCGGCCTTGTCGAGCAGCTTGAGCACCGCCTTCATGGCGGCCTCACCGCTCTCGCGATAGAAGCGGTCAAGTTCGGACTTGCCGACAACTTTGGCCATCAGGTTTGCGCGCGGCAGTGGCGGGTGCACGTTGATGGGCAGGATTTCGGGCTTCTCCTTCCATTGCCCGGCCAATGCGACGAGTTGGGCTGCCGCATGCAGCGCATGCTCGGATCCGTCTACAGCGAGGAGAATTCTGCTCATGTTGCGCCACCTTTCGATTGGGTTCTGATTGTCATGTATCTGGTTGCACTACGGTTCGACTGTACTGGTCTCTGGAATGTCGCTTCCTTGAAGTCTAGCCGGTGATGCACAGCAGGCCTTCCCGGATGTGGTCTGCCAGCCCGGGAATGCGCAGCATGCCGATGACGCCGAAGCCGGCCACGATGGCGCCGGCCACCATCCTCAAACGTGGCTGTTTCAATTGCAAGCGGAATCGCGCCATCAGCCAGCCGGCGCCCAGCACATTGGGCAGGGTGCCGGCACCGAAGGCGGCCATCACCAGGGCACCGGCGGCGGCGCTGCCGCTCAGCAGCGCCAGGGTCAGCATGCTGTAGACCAGGCCACAAGGGGTCCAGCCCCAGGCCATGCCTGCGGCGAACTGTCGCGGCGCGGTGTTGGTGTCAGGCAGGCGCTGCAGCAGGGAACGCATCATCGGCCACAAACGGGCACCGCCCCGCTCCAGCAAAGGCACCAGGGTGCTCTGGCCGGCGAGGTACAGGCCCATGAGGATGAGCAGGCCATTGGCGGCGATGAACAGCATGGTCTGGATAGGCAGGAGTTTCGCCGCAGCAATGCCCGAAGACGACACGCCGCCCGCCAGTGCGCCGGCCAGCGCGTAGCTGACGATGCGTCCGAAGTTGAACAGGAGCTGCGCCTGCACCGGCGGGCGAGTGGACTGCCGCGTCAGCGTATAGGCGCTGACCACGCCGCCGCACATGGCGATGCAATGCACGCCCCCCAGCAGGCCAACGGTCAATGCCGTCCACGGCAGCATGCTCATGCGTGGCGCCCGTGCTTTGCTGTGACGCTGCTCACCGCTGCCCTGTCCACGCGGGCCCGGTCACATCACGCGCGAGTAGCGCATGCGCTGCTCCTGCATGCGCAGGTAGCGATCGAACACCATGCAGATGCTGCGCACCAGCAGACGGCCGCGGGGCGTGACGTGGATCCACTCCCGGTCGGTTTCGATCAGGCCGTCGTCCTCCAGCGCCTTGAGGTCATCGGCTTCGCTGGCGAAGTACTGGTCGAAATTGACCAGGTAGTTGGTGGAGAAGGCTTCCTTGGACACCATGAACTGGCAGGCCAGGGAGCGGATCACTGCGCGGCGCAGCAGATCATCGGAGCGGAGCTCCATGCCGCGCGCCACCGGCAGCGTGCCGGCATCGATGCTGGCGTAGTACTCGTCCAGGGTCTTGTGGTTCTGGCTATAGGCCGGGCCGACGCTGCTGATGGCTGACAGGCCCACGCCGACGGTGTCCCAGTCGCTGGTGGAATAGCCCTGGAAATCGCGTTGCAGGCGGCCCTGGCGCTGGGCCACGGCCAGCTCGTCACCGGGCTTGGCGAAGTGGTCCATGCCGATATAAACATAACCGGCTGCACTCAGCCGCTCGATGGCGGTGAGCATGAGCTGCAGCTTGGTCTCGCCCGTGGGCATGTCGGCATCGTGGATGCGCCGCTGCGGCTTGAACAGGTCGGGCAGGTGCGCGTAGCTGTACAGCGCGATGCGGTCCGGGCTGCATTCGACCACCTGATCCAGCGTGCGCTCGAAGCCCTCAACGGTCTGCTTGGGCAGGCCGTAGATCAGGTCGAAGTTGACCGAGCGGAAGCCGGACTGGCGCGCGGCATTCAGCGCCGACCAGGTCTGCTCGTAGCTTTGCACCCGGTTGATCGCCCGCTGCACCGTGGGATTGAAGTCCTGGACACCGAAGCTGGTGCGGTTGAAGCCCATTTCGGCCAGTGCCGGGAGCATGTCCGGCGTCAGCTTGCGCGGGTCGATCTCGATGGCGTACTCGCCCTCCGGATGCAGTTGGAACTCCGAACGAATGGACTGCATCAGCGCCGCCATCTTCTCGGTGCCGATGAAGGTGGGCGTGCCACCGCCCCAGTGCATGCCACGGACCTGGCGGTCGCCCTCCAGTGTGCCGGCCACCAGGTGCATTTCGGCACGCAGGCGGTCCAGGTAGGGATCGGCCTTGTCCTTGTTGCGTGTCACGACCTTGTTGCAGGCACAGTAGTAGCAGATCGTGTCGCAGAAAGGGTGGTGAACGTATAATGCCAATGGCCTTGCGAGACCGCCTATGGTGC
>CAIPUP010000258.1 GCA_903868285.1 uncultured beta proteobacterium | reverse complement strand
CTGTGGATCTGGATGGGCGATGCCGCGCGTGCCGATGCAGCGCAAATCCCCGAACTGGGCTTTCTCGACGACCCGGCCTGGGGCTGGCGCGGTACGCTCTATCCGGTCAAGGGCAGCTACAAGTTTGTGATTGAGAACCTGCTGGACCTGACGCATCTGACCTTCGTGCATGCCAGCACCATCGGCAACTATGCGCTGATTGATAGCGCTGACGTCAAGACGGTGCGTGGCGAGAACGAGGTGCAGGTCAATCGCTGGATGCCCAATTCAGAGCCACCGCCCAGCTATGTCAAGGCCGCCGGCTTCACCGGCAAGGTTGATCGCTGGCAACTGATTCGCTACACCACGCCGGCAGTAGTGCGGCTGTGGACCGGTGCCGCACCACATGGACGCAATGCCCGTGACCATGTCGCGCCGCACGGCGCACCACACGGTGCGCAGATGAACGGCTTGGGCATGTTCAATCTCAACTTCATGACCCCTGAGACCGAGCGCAGCACGCATTACTTCTGGGCCCAGGGTCAGGATGTGCGACCCACGGACCAGGCGTTGACCGACAGTATTTTTGGGCAGATCGAGATCGCCTTCCGACAGGACTGGGCGGTGTTTGAGGCGCAGCAGCTGCGCACCGATCAGGCGCCGCAACGGCCGCGTATCGATGTCGGTGGTGATGCCGGTGGCGTGCAGGCCATTCAGATGCTCGAGCGCGCGATTCAGCTCGAGCAGCAGTCGCAGTAACTAGCGCAGCAGCAACAACAAGGCGAACGCATGAAAATCAATGTGCTGGGCGGTGGACCGGGTGGTCTGTATTTCTCCATCTTGTTCAAGCTGGCCAATCCCGAGGCCGAGATTCACATCCATGAGCGCAACCGGCCGACCGATACCTTCGGCTGGGGGGTGGTGTTCTCGGATGCCACGCTGGGCAATTTCGAGCGTGCCGATGCCGAGACCCATCGCCAGATCCTGGCGACCTTCCGCCACTGGGATGACATCGATACCTGGTTTGGTGGCCGCAAGATCACCTCGGGCGGTCATGGCTTTTGCGGCATCGCGCGCATCCGCTTGTTGCAGATTCTCTCGGCGCGGGCCGAGGAGCTGGGTGTCAACCTGCATTACGGCAGTGAAGTGCAGGACCCGGAAGTCCTGGCCGGCAGTGCCGATCTGCTGGTGGCCTCGGACGGTCTGAACTCGCAGACCCGGCGTCAGTACGAAGCGCACTTCAAGCCCGATGTCGAGATGCGCAAGTGCCGTTTCATCTGGCTGGGCAGCACCAAGCTGCTGGATGCCTTCACCTTCGCCTTTCGCCAGACCGAGCACGGCTGGTTCGCCCTGCATGCCTATCGCTTCAATGACACCCACTCCACCTTCATCATCGAAACGCCCGAGGATGTGTGGGAAAAGCACGGCATCGAGCAGATGGAGCAGGCCGAGTCGATACGCTTTTGCGAGCAACTGTTCGCTGACATCCTCGACGGTCACAGCCTGATTTCGAACGCCCGTCATCTGCGCGGCTCGGCGGTGTGGATCAAGTTCCCGCGCGTGCTGTGCCGACAATGGCACCACCGCAACATCGTGCTGATCGGCGATGCGGCACACACCGCGCACTTCTCGATTGGCTCGGGTACCAAGCTGGCGATGGAGGATGCCATCGCCCTGGCCAATGCCTTGACAGGCGAGGTACGCAGTGCGCGCGAGCGTGCCGAGGGTGGCGCGCTGCGCAAGGGCACTGCCGCAGGGGTGGATATTGAACAAGCGCTGGCGGCCTATCAGCGCGAGCGCGAGGTCGAGGCGCTGCGGCTGCAGAGTTCGGCCCGCAACCGCATGGAGTGGTTCGAGAACGTGCAGCGCTATGCGCACATGGCACCGGAACAGTTCACCTATTCATTGCTCACCGGCAGCCAGCGTATTGGTCACGCCAACCTCAAGCTGCGCGATCCGGGCTATGTCGAGAGCGCCGAGCGCTGGTTTGCCCAACAGGCTGGCGTGACGCTGAGCGCGCAACAAAGCCCGCCGCCGCCGATGTTCATTCCATTGCAGCTACGCCAGATGCGTCTGGCCAATCGCGTGGTGATGTCACCGATGGCGATGTATTCCTGCCAGCAGGGCATGCCCGATGATTTCTATCTGGTGCATCTCGGCTCGCGTGCGCTGGGCGGCTGTGGCCTGCTGTTCACCGAGATGACGGCGATTGCGCCCGAAGCGCGCATCACCCCCGGCTGTGCCGGCTTGTGGAGCGATGACCACACTGCCGCCTGGCGACGCATCGTGGCCTTCGTGCATGCGCAGGGCGACAGCAAGATCGCCATCCAGCTTGGTCATGCCGGACGCAAGGGCTCAACCCGACTTGCCTGGGAACAGACCGACGAGCCGCTGGCCGAGGGCAACTGGCCGCTGCTGTCGGCCTCGCCGCTGCCCTATCTGGCGCATAGCCAGGTACCGGCAGCCGCCACGCGCCAGGACATGGCGGCTATTCAGCAACAATTTGTCGATGCCACGCGGCGTGCGGCTGAGGCCGGCTTCGACATGCTGGAGCTGCATTGCGCGCATGGCTATCTGCTGTCGAGCTTCCTCTCGCCGCTTACCAATCAGCGTCAGGATGAATACGGCGGATCGCTCGACAAGCGCTGCCGCTTTCCGCTGGAAGTGTTTGCCGCCATGCGCGCGGTGTGGCCGGCCGAGCGGCCGATGGCGGTACGCCTGTCCTGTCACGACTGGTTCCCCGGCGGCAACACCGGTGACGAGGCTGTGGCCATGGCGCGCTTGTTCAAAGCGGCCGGTGCCGACCTGATCGATTGCTCGTCGGGGCAGGTGGTGAAGCAGGAGCGGCCGGTGTATGGCCGCATGTACCAGGCACCGTTTTCCGATCGCATACGCAACGAGGTCGGCATACCCACCATTGCCGTGGGTGCCATCACCGAGGCCGATCACGTCAACACCATCATCGCTGCGGGTCGGGCCGACCTGTGCGCGCTGGCCCGGCCGCATCTGGTTGACCCCTACTGGACGCTGCATGCCGCCGCCGAGCTGGGTTACAAGGGCGTGGTCTGGCCCAAGCAGTACTACCCGGGACGCTTGCAACTCGAACGCAACCTGGATCGTGCGGCGCAGCTGGCGCTGAATGCCTGAGCGGCTCGAATACTGTTTCGCTGGATGTCGGAGTGATAATGAAAAAAGTTAATAAAATCAATAGGTTGGATATTGGGTTGCAGATTCGCAAGTGGTACACCCAGATCGAGGACACGCTCGCCAACGAGAGCGGTGTGGCGGCCGACGGTGCGCCCTTGCGCAAGATCGTGATTGCCTGCGCGGTGCACAACCCCTATGCCATGCAGCCGGGCCAGCGCGGCAAGTTGTCGCGCAAGCTCTCGGCCATCGTCAAGCCCTCGCTGGCGTTGGGCGCAGAGTTCGGTCGACGCATTCAGGCGCAGATGCAGGCCATGCAAGCCGAATTGGGTGTCGCCACGCTGGAGAGCTATGGCAAGGCTTGTCTGGTCGGGATGGCCGGCGAGTACGAGCACGGCAACGCCTTTCTGACTTCGGCCTTTGCCGATCCGGTGCGTGCCGCCATCGGTGGCGGGCTGTCCTGGGTACCTTCTACGGGCAAGCGCGGCGGCCCCGGTACCGAGATCGATGTGCCACTGGCGCATCGCAATGCGCTGTATGTGCGCAGCCATTACGACACCATCAGCTGCAGCTTTGGCGATGCGCCGGCGCCGGACGAAGTGCTGGTGATTTTCGCCTTCGCCAGTCGTGGCCGGCTGCATGCCCGGCTCGGTGGTTTGCAGGCCGATGAGATCAAGGGCAAGGACGGCCTGCGCTGAGCGCGCGAACCCTTCAACACAGTGCAACCTGGAGTTTCAGTAATGCCAAATCGGCCAAATTTGCCAAGCTTGCCAAGCACCATGCAGGCGGTGGAAATCACTGCCCCGGGTGCGCCCGATGTTCTGCAACTCGGTAGCCGTGCGCTGCCAACGCTCAAGCCGGGCGAGTTGCTGATCCAGGTCGCCGCGGCCGGAATCAATCGACCGGATGTGGAGCAGCGCAAGGGTGCCTATCCGCCGCCGCCGGGGGCATCGGACATTCCCGGCCTGGAGGTGGCTGGCACGGTGGTGGCGATGGCCGAGGATGTGCAGGGCTGGCAGCTGGGTGATGCGGTGTGTGCGCTGGTGTCGGGTGGCGGCTATGCCGAATATTGCAGTGCCCCGGCCTTGCAATGTCTGCCTGTGCCCAAGGGCCTGTCGATGGCCGAAGCGGCCGCCTTGCCGGAGACGTTTTTTACCGTCTGGCACAACGTCTTTGATCGGGTCGGTCTCAAGTCGGGCGAGAACTTTCTGGTGCATGGTGGCACCAGCGGCATCGGCACCACCGCCATCCAGCTGGCGCATGTGTTTGGGGCGCGGGTATTTGCTACCGCCGGCAGTGCGCGCAAGTGTGAGGTCTGCGTCGAGCTTGGCGCCGATCGCGCCATCAATTACAAGACCGAGGATTTTGTCGAGGTGTGCAAGGCCGAGAGTAACAAGGCCGGCATGCAGGTGATACTGGACATGGTCGGTGGCAGTTATCTGGCGCGCAACATGTCGGCGCTGGGGATCGAAGGCCGCATGGCCTTGATCGCATTGATGGGCGGGCGCGAGAGCAATGTCAATCTGGGCATCATGCTGATGAAGCGCCTGACGATTACCGGCTCGGCGCTGCGTCCGCGTTCGGTGGCGGAGAAGGGCGCGATTGCGGCCAGCCTGCGCGAGAAGGTCTGGCCGCTGATCGAGGCCGGCAAAGTGAAGCCGGTGATCGATTCCGTGTTGCCACTGGCGCAGGCCGCTGCAGCACATGCCCGTATGGAGTCGAGCGAGCATATCGGCAAGATCGTGTTGCAGCTGCAGTAATACGCAGCCAGCCACGCAATGCAATAACGGCAACGAATTTTTCAGGGAGAACGCTCATGGCTAACAAGGACCTGCCATTTCTCATCGTCGGTGGTGGCATCGGCGGTTTCGCTGCGGCGCTGGCGCTGGCGCGGCGCGGCATCGCTTCGCATCTGTTTGAACAGAACACCGATTTTCGTGAAATCGGTGCCGGCATACAGCTCGGGCCGAACGTGTTCAAGATGTTCGACTATCTGGATGTCATCGACGAGGTTTCAGACTGGGCGGTGTTCCCCGACAACATCATTTTCCGCGATGCCCTGAGCGGCGAAGAATTGCTGCGCGTGCCCACCGGCGACCAGATCAAGCAACGCTTTGGCTACCCTTATGCGGTGATCCATCGTGCCGATCTGCACAATGTGCTGATCGACAAGGTCAAGACCCTGCCGCTGGCCACCCTCTCCACCGGCACCCGCATTGAATCGATCGAGGACCACGGCGACAAGGTCACAGTACATACGGCCGATGGTCGCAGCATCCATGGTCGCGGCATCATCGGCGCCGATGGCCTGTGGTCCAAGGTGCGCGGCTATGTCGCAGGCGAGCAAAAGCCGCGTGTGTCAGGGCATATCGCCTATCGCGCGGTGATCCCTACCGCCGAGCTGCCTTCGCACATGCAGGAAAACAATGTCGTGCTGCATGCCGGCCCCAAGTCCCATCTGGTGCACTACCCGCTCACCCGTGGCGCGGTCTACAACCTGGTGGTGGTATTTCACAGCGATCGCTACGAGGAAGGCTGGGACAGCTACGGCGATCCGCAGGAGCTGGAGGAGCGTTTTCGCGGCCAGCAGCCGGTGGTGCTGGACTACCTGTCGCGCGTCAACGCCTGGAAGATGTGGGTGCTGTGCGATCGCGAGCCGATCCGCAACTGGACCCGCGGCAATGTCACCCTGCTGGGCGATGCGGCGCATCCGATGCTGCAATACCTGGCCCAGGGCGCGAATATGGCAACCGAGGATGCGGTGGTGCTGGCGCGGCACCTCGCCAATGCCGGCGATGATGCCGGTGCCATCAATGCCGCCTTCCTGGCCTATCAGCAGGAGCGCTATCTGCGCACGACGCGGGTGCAGATCACCGCACGTCTGTATGGCGAGCTGTATCACGCGGCCGATGCCAGCGCGGATTTCCGCAAGCAACTGCTGGCCGGCAGAACGCCGCAGCAGTCCTACGACGGCATGGCCTGGCTGTACAACGGCATCAACGTCTGAGGCTTCGGAACGGGTTCGGAACGGGTTCGGAACGGGCTCGGAACGGGCTCGGGACGGGCTCGGGACGGACCAGTAACAGACTTGGGACAGGCTGAGGCGGCGCTGCCGGCGCCTCAGCCCTGGCGCAGCCTGAAGCGTTGCAGCTTGCCGGTTTCGGTGCGCGGCAGGCTGTCACGAAACTCGATGGCGCGCGGGTACTTGTAGGGCGCGATGCTCTGCTTGACGTAGTCCTGCAGCGCCCTGGCCATGGCGGCATCGCCAGGGTAGCCGGGCTTGAGCACCACGAAGGCCTTGACGATCTGGCCGCGCTCCTCGTCTGGTACACCGACCACGCCGCATTCGGCCACGGCCTCATGCGTGAGCAGCGCCGACTCCACCTCCGGGCCGCCGATGTTGTAGCCAGCCGAAATGATCATG
>CAIPUP010000257.1 GCA_903868285.1 uncultured beta proteobacterium | reverse complement strand
TTTTTTCACGGGCTTGTTGATGTTTGCGCCGCGCGATGAGCTGTGGAGCTCCGCCGCCAGTCAGGCGGCGCGTCTGGCCGGCAACAGCAGTTCAGTGCTGGATGAAGACATCTTCTCGGCCCAGGATGGTTTGCTGGCCTCGCAATTCTCCGAACTGCAGTCGCAGCGCAGCGGTGTGCCGGATGTGTATTTCCTGGGTGTCGCCGCCAGCGCGCGCGAAGATGTCTTTGTGCGTGAATTGTCGTTCGTAAAAAATCTGTTCGATAAACAATGGGATAGCGAAGGCCGCTCACTGGCCCTGGCCAATAGCCTGTCGACGCTGCGGCAATTGCCCCTGGCAACGGCGACCAATCTGCGCAACAGCTTGAGCGCGCTGGGTGAAGTGATGGACGTCGAGGATGACCTGCTGGTGCTCTATCTCACCAGTCATGGCACACCACAACATCAGCTGAGTGTGGAGATGCCACCAATGCGACTGGCGCAGCTCACGCCCGCCACCCTGGCATCGATGCTGTCGGCCAGCGCGGTGAAATGGAAGGTCATCATCATTTCTGCCTGCTACGCCGGTGGCTACATCGAGGCCCTGCGTGATCCGCATACGCTGATCATCACTGCCGCGGCAGCAGACCGTGCTTCGTTCGGTTGCGAGAACGGGCAGGACTTCACCTGGTTCGGCAAGGCCTACTTTGCCGATGCCCTGGCCCAGGGCCTGGGCTTTGTCGAGGCGTTCGAGCGTGCCAGTCGTCTGGTGTCCGAGCTGGAGACCGCCAATCATCTGGAAGCATCGCAACCACAGCTGGTGATGGGTGAGGCCATGGCCGCACGCTTGCCGCAGCTTGAAGCGCGCATACGTGCCAGAACGCCGGGCGAAGGCCGTGACGGCAGGGGTGGGTCGCGCATCGAAGCAGGGTCAGGCAAAGCCCTGCCATCGGTTTTGCTAACGCATCAACGATCACCGGTGTTCAAGCTGTCAGGTCAACGCGAGTTGCGGGCTGCCGTTGAGCGGCAATGTCGCGCCAGCAAAACTCTCGCCAAACCCCTACCGACGCTGCGCCGTCATATTTCGCAACAGCGTCCGTAACTGCGTCCGCAACTTCGTCCGCAACTTCGTCCGTAACCCGATCGTTTTTGCATTTGTTGCTGCCAGGCCTGCCACTGGCGTTCTGTCTTGGCTATGTGGTGGCTGGACTGCGTGCTGGCAGCACTAACGACAATACGGCAACGACCAGCGCCGCGATAAGCGCTGCTACCGCCGAGGTCGCAGCATCGCCCTACAGCCCGCAGCCGGCATCAGCCGTGCCATCGCGAAGCAGTGGTCGCAGCAATGTTCATATCGCCGATCGCTTTCGTGACGCCGATAGGGATGGTGATGGAATGCTGAGTCGTGACGAAGCGAAGGCGCTGCGCGGTGTATCGCAGAGGTTTGCGCTGATCGATGCCAATCAGGATGGACGCATCAGCCGTGCCGAGCTGGCGCAATACCGTCAGCAGTCAAAGCGGCGGCACCGTGCTGGCACGCAGTCGCCAGCCGCTATGACGTCGCTCTCAGAACAGCCGGCCGAGCAGGGTCGCCGCCGCTGACAGCAACAGCGTGCTGGTGATGGGCAGTTGCCATTGCCGGCCGCGCCAATGCCACTGCAGATCACCAGGCAATCGGCCCAATCCGTGACGGCGCAGCCAGGGCGTGAGC
>CAIPUP010000256.1 GCA_903868285.1 uncultured beta proteobacterium | reverse complement strand
CCGATGGCGTTCGATCCGCCGCCGACACAGGCGATCACCGCATCCGGCTGGCGACCGGTCATCTCCGGCATCTGCACCAGACACTCCTTGCCGACGACCGAATTGAAATCACGCACCATCATTGGGTAAGGATGCGGACCGGCCACGGTGCCGATGATGTAGAACGTGCTCTCGACGTTGGTGACCCAGTCGCGCATGGCTTCGTTGAGCGCATCCTTGAGCGTCTTGGAACCCGACTCGACCGGCACCACGGTCGCGCCCAGCAGCTTCATGCGATAGACGTTGGCAGCCTGACGCTTGACGTCCTCGGAGCCCATGTAGACCACGCATTCCATGCCATAGCGAGCAGCGATGGTGGCAGTGGCAACGCCATGCTGACCGGCGCCGGTTTCAGCAATCACGCGTTTTTTGCCCATGCGTCGGGCCAGCATGGCCTGACCGATGGTGTTGTTGATCTTGTGTGCGCCAGTGTGGTTCAGATCCTCACGCTTGAGATAGATCTGCGCCCCGCCCAGATGATCGGACCAATGCTTGGCGTGATAGACCGGGCTGGGACGACCGACATAGTGCTTGAGCTCGTATTCGAACTCGCGGATGAATTCCGGATCCTTGCGGTATTTCTCGTAGGCCAAACGCAGTTCATCCAGCGCATGCACCAGCGTTTCGGAAACGAACACGCCGCCATACGGGCCAAAATGGCCCCGGGCATCCGGTAAATCGCGGGGAAGGTCACTGATCTGCATCACGTACTCCATGGATGAAAGCGGCAATCCGGCCGGCGTCCTTGATGCCTTTGTCCAGCTCCACGCCACTGGAGACATCGACGGCATAGGGACGCAGGCGACGAACGGCATCACCGACATTCGAGACATTCAAGCCGCCAGACAATACCAGCGGCCGGGCAAGGTTCTTTGGTACCAGATTCCAGTCGAACGCCTCGCCGGTGCCACCCACGAGACGGGCATCAAAGGCATCGAATAGCCACGCCGAAGCCGCTTGATACGAAAGGGTGGATTCTAGCAAATCCCCCTGTTCGCCCCCTGGGACAGACGCCGACTTGCGTGGCAAAACCTGGCTGACTGGCTGGCCGACTTTGAAGGCCTTGATCCAGGGACGCTGAAAGCCAGCGCAAAAGTCGGGGTCTTCTTCGCCATGGAATTGCAGCGTCGAGATTCCGGCCTGCTCGATGGCGCGCAGCACTTCATCGCGCGTCGGGTTGACGAACACACCTACCGTGGCGACAAAGGGGCCGGCGCAACTGACCAGCGGCTGCGCCGCCAGCGGATCGATGTAGCGCGGGCTGGGTTTCCAGAAAATCAAGCCCAGGGCATCGGCGCCGTGCATCACCGCCGCTTCAGCATCGGCGATGCGGGTCAAGCCACAGACCTTGATTCGGGTCCGAACCTTCGCAAGCGTGGTTGTACCTGCAGTCATCGGGATGTTCATCAGCGCGGGTCCTGCGGAGAAATCGAATCGGGATGTTCTGCCATTTCCGGCAGCACCGGCAGCGCCGGCAACGTCAGGGCGCAACCGGCGGGAAGTTGCAACTGCGGGTCGTAGCGCACCGCAGACAAATACAAGCCACTGGCGGAAAAAGTCGGCGCTGCCACACGACGCTGACGCGAGGCCAGCACTTCGGCCAGCCATTGTGGCGGCTGCCGACCGCAACCCACGTACACCAGACAGCCAACAATGTTTCGCACCATGTGATGCAAAAAGGCATTGGCCGTCAGGCCGAACACCACATGCCCGGCGTGACGCTGAACCGTCAGCGACTCCAGCACCCGTACCGGCGTACGGGCCTGGCATTCGGCGGCGCGAAAGGCGCTGAAATCATGCTCGCCCATCAAGGCCTGCGCGGCAAACTGCATCGCTGGCACATCGAGGGGCTGATGAAACCAGCCCACCAGTCCATCGTGAATGGATGGTCGTACCGGATGGTCATGCAACACATAGCGATAGGAGCGCGACTGCGCCGAAAATCGCGCATGGAAATCGGCTGGTACGCGCCGGGCCCATTGCACAGCAATGCTTGCAGGCAGATTGGCATTGCTGCCACGCACCCAGGCCTGCGCGTCGCGCTCTGCCTCGGTATCGAAATGCACGACTTGTGACAAGGCATGCACCCCGGCATCGGTGCGGCCCGCGGCTGCCACCCGCACGGGTGCGTTGGCAATCACCGCCAAGGCCCGTTCCAATGTGTCCTGCACGGTATTGCCATCGGGTTGCGACTGCCAGCCAGCAAAGTCACGGCCGTTGTAACTCAATCCCAGGGCGATACGACTGGCTGTCATACGTTCAACGATGCGCCGAACCAGGCCATGAGGAAGGCGAGCATTAGTGCGACCAGCGCGTACTGCAACAAGATGCTCAAGCCAGACTGTCGAGCATGGTCTTGGCACGCTGCTGCTGCGCAGCGTCGCCCTCGGCGATGGCTTCCTTGAGCAATTCCCGCGCACCCTCACGATCCGTCATTTCTAGATAAGCCTTGGCCAGATCGAGCTTGATTTCCACTTCCTGCCAAACCGCTTCGGGGGCGCTATCGGTCGAAACCACCTCGGTCTTGGGTAGCGTCGGCGCTGAGGAATCGGCACTGGCTGCAGCCAACGGAGGGTCAAGTTCAAGGCTGATACCTTCGAAATTGATCGCGGGGCGCTCGCTGCTGGCGACGTTCGGGATGGTGGCCGACGCCGCTGGTGTCGGGGCAGCCGCATCCTCGGTCAGATCGAAGTCGAGCACGGTGTCCTGATAGCTGGCTGCGGCAGAGAGCGTGGTCTCCAGCGGCGACGATTCACCCGCTTCGACCTCGAAATCCAACATGGTCGCCGGCGCTGCAGGCCCGGCAGGCGGCGCAAGCTCCAACGGCAGCACCTCGGCATCCAGCGCAGGCTGCACCGCCCCTGGCGTGAGCGGCGTTGTGTCTGTGCTGCCATCCCAAGCTTGCTCGGCCGACACCGATGGCTTCGGATCGGTATCGAAATCGAGATCAAAGTCCAACTCAACGCCACCGACCGCAGGTTTGTCCGGGCCAGACGGCGCTGCATTAGCTGGTGTCAGCAGCTTGCTATCGGCTGGCCGATCATCATTGATGCTCGGTTCGACCATCGCAAAACCCGTCGCCGGCGCCTTTGTGTTCAACCCCGCTGTGTCCAACGCCATCGTGTCCAACGCTATTGCGTCAGCGCTTTCCTGTGCCGGCTGTGCCAAGGCGCGCCGGCGGCGCAACAACGACACCAGCAAGAACAACAACAATAACGGGCATAACAGCACCGCCAGTGCCAGCAATGGATCCTCCGACAGCAGCTGCAGTAATTCCGCGAGAACATCCTGGCTGTCCGTCAGGGACGTCCACAGCGCAAGCACGGCGTCGTACGCCGCGTCGATTCCGCGCAGCGCTTCATCAACGAACTGCATCGCGCTATCGAGCATCGCTTCGATCGAGAACGCTTCGTCGGCGGGAGCCGCCGCCGGCGGCGCTGCGACTGGCGCCGTCACAGCGGCGGCGGTCGGTGCCGTCGCGGCATCCGGAGCCGGATTAACAGTATTGCCGCCCGCAGCGCTGTTATTGCCGGACGCAGCGGCTGGCGCATCGGTGGCTGCGCCAGCCGCCTGACGTTTGAGCGCTTCCAGCTTGGCGATGTCATCCAGATTACGTTCAAGCAGCGCGATCCGCTCCTGCAACTCCTTGGCCATTTTCTGGCGCGCCACTTCATCGTCCTTGCTGGCCGAGGCTTCGGCAGCGGCTACGCCCTTGCCGGCTTTGCCGTCCTTGGCATCCTTGACGTCCTTACCAGCCTTGGCGTCCTTGCCAGCTTTGCTGTCACGGTCATTGCTGCTGGACAAGCGCAACTGGTCACTGCGCGCAGGCGGCGCAGCAGGCTGCTCGGCTTGCGGCGCTGCGACGCGGCCACTGGCCTGGCGGGTGGCTTCGGTACGCGCGGGCGCAGCGGCTACCGCCTGCGCCAGACTGCCGCGAAACTCACGGAACGCCAGCGCCTGTGCCGCCACCTGCTGCCGGGCTTGCGCTGGCTCTATGGCTGAGGCTGCGGCACGATCAGGCAGTTGCAGAATCTGCCCTGTGCGCAGACGGTTGATGTTCTGCTCCTCAAAGGCCTGCGGATTGCCGCGCTGCAAGCTGATCAGCATCTGCTCCAGCGAAACGCCCTCGATGGCGTATTGCTGCGCCACACGCCCCAAGGTGTCACCCGGCTTGACCAGGTGCGTGCCCTGGGTTGACTCCACCTGCGCGGCTGCCGCCGCAGTCGGCGCCATGGTTGTTGCTGCAGCAGTCGGTGCAGCGGCTGACGCCGCACGTCCCGTCGGGGACGCCGCACGCGCGGGCAAGGCCGGGGCCGCCGCTGAGGCCGCCGCTGAGGCTCTGGCAGCGGGCAGCGACTGACCGGTGCCGGGTGGTGGCACCATGACCGCGGCTGACGATGGCGCGCTGGCAGGGGCGGCGGCAGGTGCAGTCGCGGGTGCGGTCGCGGGCGCAGTCGCGGGTGCAACCAGCACCAGTGGTTCGGTACGGGCCGGCTCGACCACCGCCGGCATAGCGGCCTGGGCCGGCCCGCGATATTCCGGCGGGTCCAGCAGGAAGGTGTATTCACGCACCAGACGACCGCTGGCCCAGTTCAACTCCACCAGTACATCGATGAAAGGATCATTCATCGGCTGGATCGAAGACAACAGCACCACCAGGGCATTGCCACGGCGCTGCACGCTGGCCGTCACCGCCAGCAAAGCGTCAGCGAATTCGATCTTGGCAACCCGATAGGCCTCGATCGGTGCCAGTTTTGCGCTCAGACCGTCAAGGTCTTCACCCGGCTGCGATACCACCTCGATTTCTGCGCGTAGCGGCTGGCCCAGCGAAGACAACACCGACAGGCGTCCCAGGCCGGCCGCCCAGGAGCCCAGCGGCAGCAGCGCGCACAGCATGAAGACGATCAGGGCTCTGACGGCAGACTTGCCCAAGCGGCGTTCCTTAAGCTGGATTGAATTGAAGAAGATCCACAAACCCAAAGACACCGCAAGGTGCCGGGGCTGACGATGCAGCAGGATCGATGAACAACCAAAGGCCCAAAATAACACCATGACTGGTCACTGGCAAGCTGAAACAAGGTCATGGAAACGCAGTTAAGTGACTATTTTAATTCGACTTTTCGGCTTTTCAGCAGGGCTTTTAACGCCCCCCCACCAGAGCCAAACGAACTACGCCTCCAGCAGGATGCGCAGCATGCGCCGCAACGGCTCGGCCGCACCCCACAGCAATTGATCACCCACGGTGAAGGCGGTCATCATCGGACCGCTGGCGCCACCGAGGTCCAGCCGCCGCACCCGACCGATCGGCACCGACAGCGTGCCAGTCACCTGCGCCGGACTGAGCTGCTGCAGCGTGGCCTCACGCTCGTTTGGCACCAGCTTCACCCACGGGTTGGCATTGGCGATCAGGGCATTGAGCTCTGCTTCGGGCACATCACGCGTGAGCTTCACCGTCAGCGCCTGGCTATGGCAGCGCATGGCACCCACGCGCACGCAGATGCCGTCGATGCCGATCGGGTTGGCGGCGCGGCCGAGAATCTTGTTGCCCTCGGCGCCGCCCTTCCACTCCTCGCGGCTCTGGCCATTGCCCATGTCCTTGTCGATCCACGGAATGACGCTGCCCGCCAGCGGCACGCCAAAGTGACGGGTCGGGAAGCTGCTGCTGCGCAGGGTGTCGGACACCGCGCGGTCGAGCTCGAGAATGGCCGAAGCCGGATCATCCAGCAGTGGCTTGACCGCAGCATGCGTGGCACCCATCTGCGCCACCAGCTCGCGCATGTTTTCGGCCCCGGCACCGGAGGCCGCCTGATAGGTCATGGCGGTCATCCACTCCACCAGCCCGGCCTTGAACAGACCGTGCATCGCGATCAGCATCAGACTGACGGTGCAATTGCCGCCGATCCAGTCACGCCCGCCAGCCGCCTTGGCGCTGCGGATCATGTCCATGTTGACCGGATCGAGAATGATCACCGCGTCGTCCTTCATGCGCAGTGCGCTGGCGGCATCGATCCAGTGACCGCGCCAGCCGGCAGCGCGCAGCCGGGGGTGGACGGCATTGGTGTAGTCGCCGCCCTGGCAGGAAATGATGCAGTCCATCCCCGACAGGGCATCGATGTTCATCGCGTCCTGCAAGGCTTGCGGCGCACGTCGCGGGCTGGCGGCCGGATCGATCACCGGCCCGGGCGACCCCGCCTGCGAGGTGGAGAAGAACACCGGATCGATCAGCGCAAAGTCCTGCTCGGCCTGCATCCGCTGCATCAGCACCGAGCCCACCATTCCGCGCCAGCCTACCAAACCGACCTTCATAAAAGTCCTTTAAAATCAATAACTTACGATATTTTCTCGGCTACAGCGCGGCGACCACCGCAGCACCCATCTCGGCGGTGCTGATGCTGCGCTCGCCGGCGCGCGCGATATCGGCGGTACGCAGCCCGGCGCGCAGCACCTTGCTCACCGCAGCTTCGATCCGCGCTGCCGAGGCTTCGTCGTTGAGCGAGTAGCGCAGCATCATCGCCGCCGACAGAATGGTGGCCAGCGGATTGGCGATGCCCTTGCCGGTGATGTCCGGCGCGCTGCCATGGATCGGCTCATACAGTCCCTTGCCATTCACATCCAGCGAAGCCGAGGGCAGCATGCCGATCGAGCCGGTCAGCATCGAGGCCTCGTCCGAGAGAATGTCGCCGAACAGGTTGCCGGTCACGATGACATCGAACTGCTTGGGATTGCGGATCAGCTGCATGGCGGCGTTGTCGACATACATGTGGCTGAGCGCGACCTCGGGGTATTCGCTGGCCATCGAACTGACCACCTCGCGCCACAGCTGCGAGGTCTCCAGCACATTGGCCTTGTCCACCGAGCACAGCTTGCGGCCACGCTTCATGGCAGCCTTGAAGCCGGCATGGGCGATGCGGCGGATCTCCGGCTCGCTGTAATGCATGGTGTCAAAGCCTTCGCGATCGCCCGCAGCGTTGGTGCGCATGCCACGCGGCTGACCGAAGTAGATGTCACCGGTGAGCTCGCGCACGATCAGGATGTCCAGCCCGGCCACCACATCGGCGCGTATGGTCGAGGCATCGGCCAGCTCCGGATGCACCGTCGCCGGACGCAGATTGGCAAACAGACCCAGCGCCTTGCGCAGGCCGAGGATGGCCTGCTCCGGACGCTTGGCGCGCTCGATGTTGTCGTAGCGCGGATCACCCACCGCGCCAAACAGGATGGCATCGGCCGCCTTGGCCAGCGCCAGCGTCTGCGGCGGCAGCGGATCACCAGTTTGCGCATAGGCGGTACCGCCGACGGGCGCCTGCTCCAGCTCCAGCTTCAGATCGAGGGCCTGGAGTACCTTGATGGCCTCGACCACGATTTCGGCGCCGATCCCGTCTCCCGGCAGTACAGCAATCTTCATGCAATCCTCGGTTCAGCAGATCAATTCAATTCAAGTGGAAACAACCACGGCTGCGACAGCCGTCGTGCCTGTTCGAAATCACGAATCTTGTCGGCATGGCGCATGGTCAGGCCGATATCGTCCAGCCCGTTCATCAGGCAGTACTTGCGAAAGGCATCGACCTCGAACGGCAGCGACTTGCTCTGGTCGGGCCAGATCACCAGCTGCCTTTCCAGATCGATGGTGAGCCGAAATCCGGGGAAAGCCTGAATGTCGTGCAGCAGGCGATCCACCTCGGCCTCGGCCAGCACGATAGGCAACAGGCCGCTCTTGAACGAATTATTGAAAAAGATATCGCCGTAGGACGGCGCAATCACCACCCGGAAACCGCCCTCGAGCAGCGCCCAGGGTGCATGTTCACGCGAGGAACCGCAGCCGAAATTCTTCCTCGCCACCAGCACCGAGGCATCGCGATAGCGCGGCTGATTGAGAATGAAATCGGGATTGCGCGGCCGGTTGGTGCAATCCATCTCCGGCTGGCCTTCGTCGAGGTAGCGCCAGGCATCGAACAGATAAGGGCCGAAGCCGGTACGCCGGATCGACTTCAGAAACTGCTTGGGGATGATGGCATCGGTGTCCACATTGGCGCGATCCATCGGCGCCGCGACACCGGTATGCAAAGTGAATTTTTCCATGACCGCTCCTACTTCCAGTGACGAATGTCGACGAAATGGCCGGCAATGCCAGCGGCTGCCGCCATGGCCGGGCTGACCAGGTGGGTGCGACCGCCCGTTCCCTGCCGACCTTCGAAGTTGCGATTGGAGGTCGAGGCCGACCGCTCACCGACCTCGAGGCGATCCGGATTCATGCCCAGACACATCGAGCAACCCGGCTCACGCCATTCGAAACCGGCCTCGAGAAAAATCTTGTGCAAGCCTTCGCGCTCGGCCTGCGCCTTGACCAGACCGGAGCCCGGCACCACCATCGCCACCTTGACGTTGGCCGCCTTCTTGCGCCCGCGCACCACGGCCGCTGCCGCACGCATATCTTCGATGCGCGAGTTGGTGCAGGAACCAATGAACACCTTGTCGACCCGGATGTCAGTGATCGGCGTGTTGGGCTGCAGCCCCATGTATTTCAGCGCACGCTCCATGCCCTCGCGCCGGGTGGAATCCTTTTCCTTGTCCGGATCGGGCACACGGTCCTCGATGCTCAGCACCATCTCCGGCGAGGTGCCCCAGGTGACCTGCGGCTTGATGTCGGCGGCGTTCATCTGCACCACGCGGTCGAACTTGGCACCCGGATCGCTCACCAGGGTCTTCCAGTAGGCCACCGCCTGGTCCCACATTTCACCCTTGGGTGCAAACGGCCGGCCCTTGATGTAATTCAGCGTCTGCTCATCCACGGCCACCATGCCGGTGCGAGCGCCGGCTTCGATGGTCATGTTGCACAGGGTCATGCGCCCTTCCATCGACAGCGCGCGGATCGCACTGCCGGCGTATTCAATGGCATAGCCGGTTCCACCGGCGGTACCGATGCGACCAATGATGGCCAGCACCAGATCCTTGGCGGTGATACCTGCGGGCAGCACACCATCGACCTGCACCAGCATGTTCTTCATCTTGCGTGCCAGCAGCGTCTGGGTTGCCAGGGCGTGTTCCACTTCCGAGGTGCCGATGCCAAACGCCAGCGCACCAAGCGCGCCATGGGTGCTGGTGTGCGAATCGCCACACACCAGGGTCATGCCCGGCAGCGTGGAGCCCTGCTCCGGGCTGATCACATGCACGATGCCCTGGCGCGGATCACCCCACTCGAAATACTGCTTGATGCCCCACTCGCGCACGTTCTTGTCCAGCGTTTCCACCTGCAGCCGGGCGATGGGATCGGCGATGCCCTCGGACGGCGGCGTGGTCGGAATGCTGTGATCCACCGTGGCCACGTTGGCGGACAGACGCCACACCTTGCGCCCGGACAGCTTGAGCCCCTCGAACGCCTGCGGCGTGGTCACTTCATGCAGCAACTGACGGTCGATGTAGAGCACCGTGGTGCCGTCGTCTTCGACATGCACAACATGCTGATTCCAGAGCTTGTCGTACAGGGTCTGCTGATGCATGACCGAATTCTCAGTCGGGCTTGCGATGGTGGCGGACATGATGGCGCTTTCCAGATTTGAATTTGGGATGCGAATTGAATACCTGCGATCGACGCCCTGCGGCAACAGGGTGCCAAAGACGCAGGTACAAGCCTTTTCAGGCCCCGAAACCTGAAGATTTTACACCAGCCCCCTACAGCATCCCTGATAGGGCCGAGGCAAGCAGCTGCGGCAGGGGTGACGGCACGGCAGCTGCCTGGGGCGCTTTGGGCACCTGGGAAGCCTACAGCTTGGCCTTGGCGGCCTCGTACAGCGGCAGCACCTGCTGCGAGGCGTTTTCGAGATCGCGGATGCGCGTCTCATGCGAGGGGTGGGTCGACAAAAACTGCGGTGGCTGACCGCCACTGACGCGCGACATCTTCTGCCACAGCGTCACCGCCGCACGCGGATCGAAGCCAGCACGCGCTGCCAGTTCCACGCCAATGCGATCGGCCTCGGTTTCATGCGTGCGTGAGTTGGGCAAACTGAAGGTCACATCCAGCACCTTGCTGGTCAGATCCTGCCCCAGCGAACCCAGACCCAGGGCAATGCCGACCACCGTCGCCGCCACCGACTGACCGACCGAATCGGACATGCGTTCGCGTCCGTGTTCACGCAGCGCATGCGCGATCTCGTGGCCCATCACTGCGGCCAGCTCGTCGTCGGTGACATTCAGGCGCTCGATCAGGCCGGTGTAGACCGCGATCTTGCCGCCAGGCATGCACCAGGCGTTGACGTCCTTGGCAGTAATGACATTGGTCTCCCACTTCCAGCCCGGGGCATCGCTGCGAAACGCCACCGTCGCTGGCGTGAGGCGCGCGGCAATGGCACGCACCCGGGCCAGCACCGCGGCATCGGCGTTCAGGGTTTTCTTTTTCTGCGCCTCACCCAGTACCTGTCGATAGGCTTTTTGCGCGTCCTGGTTGACCTGCTCGGCGGACACCAGCATGGCCTGCTGACGCTGAACACCGACCACACCCGATTGTGTGGTCTGCACCGTCTGGCAGGCGCTCAGTGCCAGCAACATCGCAGGCCCGATCAGCAACCAGTGCTGCCGGACTGTTTTGCCAATGTTCTCGACGCTAGGCCGCATGACTGCAACTCCCTCGTTATTGATCCTGGTCTCGTTCGCGCTCAACGAGCAATCTACGAGCAATTTATACCGCCCTATAGGTGCGGGCACGCAATGGAAAGTTCAAGCTGCATTGTTCAAGTCTGCTCCCGCGCAGGCGCCGAGCCTGAACGCAAGGCCAACACCAGCCCGAGCAGACAGACCAGCGAAGAGCCGGTGAGCGTCCAGCCCGGCCCGACCGATTGCCACAGAAAGCCGCTGCCGATGCCACCGATCATGCCGCCTGCGCCAAACGACAGGCTCATGTACAGCGCCTGACCGCGCGAGCGCATGGAATCCGGAAACCAGGTGTTGACCATGCCCAGCGCCGCCGCATGGTAAGCGCCAAACGTGGCGGCGTGCATCAGCTGCGCCAGCACCATCAGCCACACCTGGTCGGCGCCCCAGCCGATCAGCACAAAGCGCAGCGTGCCGAAGGCAAAGCTGGCGGCAAAAATCTGGCTGGCATGCCAGCGCTTGAGCAGTCGCGGCATCACCAGAAACAGCAGAATCTCCGCCACCACGCCAATCGACCACAACACCCCGACTGCGGTCTTGCCGTAGCCATGGTCGGTGAGGTGAATGGAATAGAAGTTGTAGAGCGGTCCATGCGCCATGCAATTGAGGAAGCAGGCACCAAACAGCGCCATGACCGCCGGCTGACGCAGCACCGGCCAGATCGGCAGCGCCGCCTGTGCCTGCCGGTTGACGATGGCATCGGGCACCGCCAGCGACACCAGCAATGCCCCGGCCAGCGGCAGCATGGAAATCCACAGCAAGGCCTCGATCGACAGCAGATCGAGCAAGGCGCCCACGCCCATCACCGCCAGCACGAAGCCGATCGAGCCCCATAGGCGGATGCGGCCGTATCGACCCAGATCGTCCTTGAGATGGGCAAAGGTCAGTGTCTCGAACAGCGGCAGCGCGGCATTGGTGAAGAAGCCGATCAAGGCCAGGAACACGAACAGCGGCCAGAACGCACTGGTGAGAAACAGCCCGCCCATGCACACCAGCCCGCCCGCCAGCGCCAGGCGTATCCAGTGCGCCCGTCGCCCGGTGCGATCGGCAATCGCCGCCCACAGGTTGGGGGCGACGATACGCATCACCTGCTGGGCCGACAGCAAAAGGCCAATGGCCGCGGCATCATGACCGATCGATTGCAGATACAGCCCGAAGTAAGGGGAATAGGCCCCGACATAGGCGAAATAGGCCAGATAAAAGGCCGACAGCGTGGTGGTGGGGACAGCGCCTGACATGAACTGTGCGACTCAGAGACCGCGCGGCGCCAGGCGCAACAATGGCACTACGACGCAGCCACTAGGACGCAGCCATACCCAGGCGCGGCGTCGCCGTGCGTACATCGGCGCATTGCGCCCGATGACGCAGCGCATGGTCCATCAGCACGCAAGCCAGCATGGCCTCGGCGATGGGCGTGGCACGAATGCCGACACAGGGGTCATGCCGGCCGGTGGTCACGACTTCGGTCGGATTGCCGTCGACATCGATGGAGCGTCGCGGCACGCGTATGGACGAGGTCGGCTTGAGCGCGATGCTCACCCGCAGCTCCTGCCCGGTGGAGATGCCACCGAGCACGCCACCAGCGTGGTTGCTGACAAAGCCCTGCGGCGTCATTTCGTCGCCATGCTCGCTACCGCGCTGGGCGATGCTGGCAAAACCGTCACCGATCTCGACACCCTTGACGGCATTGATGCCCATCATGGCGCTGGCGATGTCGGCATCCAGCCGGCCATACACCGGCTCGCCCCAGCCCACCGGCACGCCACTGGCATGCACCGTCACGCGCGCGCCGACCGAATCGCCATCACGACGCAGCGCATCCATGAAGTCCTCCAGACCGGCCACCGCCTGCGGATCGGCACAGAAAAACGGATTGCTGTGCACCGCAGCCCAGTCCTTCAGCGCCAGTACCTGCGGCCCGAGTTGCGACAGATAACCACGCACCTCGATGCCGTACTGCTCGCGCAGCCACTTCTTGGCAATCGCACCCGCGGCCACCCGTACCGTGGTCTCGCGCGCCGAAGAGCGCCCGCCGCCGCGGTAGTCGCGGATGCCGTACTTCTGCCAGTAGGTGTAGTCGGCATGACCGGGACGAAAACTGTTGGCCAGATTGCCGTAGTCGCGCGAGCGCTGATCCTCGTTGCGAATGACAAAGCCTATCGCGGTGCCGGTAGTGCGACCCTCGAACAGCCCGGACAGCAGTTCGATGCGATCGGACTCCTGGCGCTGCGTCACATGACGCGAGGTGCCAGGCTTGCGCCGGTCCAGCTCGACCTGGATATCGGCCTCGGACAGGGCCATACCCGGCGGGCAGCCATCGATGACGCCACCCAGCGCCGGACCGTGACTCTCACCAAAAGAGGTGACGCAAAACAGATGGCCGAAGGTATTGCCCGACACGCTGCACCCCGTTACCATCGGCCGCCAGATCGCAACAGATGGAAAAAGTTGTTTTAAATCAATAACTTATAATGAACTCAAGAGCGCGGCGAAACGCCTGGAGGCGCGCTTTTGAAGGCCGCGAAGTGTAGCACGCAGGTCTGTTGGACCTGCCCCGCGGCCAACGCCGCGATCAGGCCTCGGCCGTCGGCCAGTCCTTGATATAGGCCTTGAGCATCTTGTTCTCGAAGCTATGCGCTTCGAGCACAGTCTTGGCCACATCATGAAACGAGATCACGCCCAGCAGATCACTGTCCTGCATCACCGGCACATAGCGCGAATGACTGGCCAGCATATGTCCGCGCAGATCGTCGACTTCCATCTCCGGACCAGCGATGAAGGGCTTGCGCTCCATCGCCTCACCCACCTTGATCGAGGCGATCGGCGGCGTCGGGCCGATGCGATGTTCCTTTTGCCGCTTGGCCAGCACGTTGATGATTTCGCGAAAAGTCAGCATGCCGGCGAAGCGCCCCTGCTCCAGCACCACCACGGAACCAATGTCGTGATCCGACATGGTGATCACCGCTTCGGACAAGGGCGTATCCGGATTCACCGTGAACAGCGCATTGCCTTTGACCTTGAGTATGTCCTTGACCTGCATGGCGGTCCCCCTCGGTGATGGTTGAGATAGTGACAACAGCAAGAAAACAGCAAGAGAACATCGAGCGGCTGATATTACTCCGCGCCCGGCAGCACCGGAAAACGTTCTCGCAATGCGCCACGCAGCAACTTGCCGGCGGGCGTATAGGGCAGTGACTCGACCACATGTACCGCGCGCGGACGCTTGTGACGACCAATCTCATCGCCTTCGAACAGAGCAGAGATTTCTGCCGCAAGCTGCTTTGCCTGCATCAACCCGCCCGGCGCTACGCCACGACGGACCACCGCCACGACCGGCAACTCGCCCCAGAGCCCGTCCTTGACGCCGAAAGCAGCGCAATCCTCCACCGCCGGATGGCTGCGCACGATGCGTTCGATCTCGGCCGGATAGATGTTCACCGCGCCGGCAATGATGATGTCGCGCGAACGTCCGGCCAGGGTGATGTAACCCTGCGCATCGCGTACTGCCAGATCGCCGGTGGCGCCCCAGCCATCGCCATAGCGAAAGAACTCCGCTGTCGGCGCGGGATCATCGAAGTAGCCCAGCATCAGATGCGCGCCACGCGTCACCAGCTCGCCCACCTCGCCCACCGCTGCCTCGCGTCCGGGCTCAGCCATGAGGCGGATCTCGGCCAGCGCATTCGGTCGACCAATGGCATCGCGGTTTTGCAGCCGGTCGGCGTGATCCTGGCTGAACAAGGGTCCGGTCTCGGTCTGACCGTAGTTCTGCACGAAGCGCACCTGCGGCAAGGCCGCTTCCAGGGCCTCGATCTGCTGCGGCTCGCAAGGTGCGCCACCGAACACCACCAGTCGCAAACTGACCAGCTTCGCCGGGTCGAACTCGGCATGGCGTAGCAACTGCATCAATTGCGTCGGCACGGCAAACGCCGCGCTGATGCCCAGCCTGGCGCAATCGCGCATGAACTGCGCCGGATCCCAGGCCGGCATCAACACCGCACAGGCACCGGCCAGCACACCGCATTGATACCAGGTGTACAGACCGGCCGCGTGATACAGCGGCGAGGCCACCACCAGCACGTCGCGCTGGTGGAGCTGAAAATCCGACTGTGCGATACGCAGCGACAGATCGCGACCATCCACCGGTTGAATCGCCCCCTTGGGCCGACCGGTGGTGCCGCTGGTGAACATGATGGCGCCCGGTGTATCGGCCTGCACAGGCGGCATCTGCGGCAGCTTGGCCTTGCAGGACAGCAAAGCGGAAAAGGCAGCGTCCGCTTCAGCACCCAAATCAGCCGGGACGCACACCACACCAGGCTGGCCCGGCGCCTGCAAGGGCAATCCCGCATCGAGCAAGAGCATCTGCAGCGGAATTTTCTGCAGGGCGTAGTCCAGTTCACCCTGGGCGAAGCGCGCCGGCAGATGCACCGCCACGCAACCGGCGCGAGCAATGGCAAACATCGCCACCACATACTCCCAGCGATTGCGCATCAGGATACCGATGCGTGCGCCTGGCCCCAGCCCGCGTTCTGACAACTGTTGCAACAGGCCGGCGGCACAGCGCGTCACACATGCGTGCAGCTCGGAATAACTGAGCCGAAGCGCACCGCTCACCAGCGCCGCACGCTGCGGGTAGCGGTGCGCGGTGTCGTTCAGCAGATCACTGCTGGACATCGCGCACTACTTCTTCTTATTGAGTTCCTTCCACGGATCCTTGACGTTCGGAATCGTCTCGAACTCCACATTCATATTGCGTCCGGCGACTTTTTTCACTTCGCGGATATAGATGTTCTGCACGATGTCACGCGTGGTCGGATCGATGGCAATCGGACCACGCGGGCTGTTCGGATTCTTGTAATTCGACAGCACCTTCATGGTCTGGTCGGGGTCGACCTTGCCCGCCTGTTCCCGAATGGCGGTATAGATCATGTCCATGGCATCCCAGGCACCCACCGCAATGAAACCAGGCGGTACGTTCTTGCCGTAATCACGCTCCCAGGCCGCAAGATAAGCCTTGTTGGCAGGACGGTCACCGGCGTTGGAGTAATTCCAGGCCGAGATATAACCCAACGGCACATCACCCATATTGACCAGTTCTTCCTCGGTCACCGCATCACCGGTACCGATGAAAGGAATGCCCGCCTGACGCAGCCCCAGGTCACCATAAGCCTTCATGATGGCGGTAGAGGGGGCCCCAGCCGTCACCATGTTGAAGATGACCTCTGGCTTCATGTCTTTGGCACGCTGCATGAAAGACACGAAATCCGGGCTTTTGATCGGCATGCGAACACTGCCGACAATCTGCCCGCCGCCGTCGGTAAATCCCTTGATGAACGCCGCTTCGGCATCATGACCCGGCGCGAAATCGGTCACCATGGTGTAAGCGCGCTTGTATTTTTTGGCCGCCCAGCGTCCGATCTCATGCCCGCTCTGCCAAAGCGTCAGCGACGCACGCACCAGGTAAGGCGAAGTCGTAGTGATGACCGAAGCAGCGGCATTCATGATCACCAGCGGCGTCTTGGACTCGGTCAACAGCGGCGCCACGGCCATCGTATTGGGCGTCCAGATATAACCGGTCAGGAACTGAACCCGGTCACGAACGATCAACTCCTGCGTCAGACGCTTGGCGTTGTCCGGGTTCGGACCGCCATCATCGCGAACAATCAATTCCACCTTCACACCCGGCGGTAGCTTGGCCGCGTTCTCTTTCATGTACAGCTTGACCGACTTGTCGATTTGATCCCCCAGCGTGGCGAACACGCCAGAGGTCGAATTCACCAGACCGATCTTGATCGTCTGCGCTGCGGCATTAGCCGCCAGCAACGACAGTCCGGCCAACAGCGCCAGCTTCTTCCAATAATGGATCCTCATCCTCGTTCCTCCTCGTTTTGACTGCATTGCGATGCAGTTTCCCTTTTCGCGGCAACCAGCCGCACTTCCTGCCGGAACAGCGACCGCCTTGGGCAGTCGTATCGATTCTAGCAGTGCCCCGATCAGCCCCAGATCTCGCGCGCCACATCCATCACCAGCCGCAATTTCGCCGCCTGGGATTCCACGGCAATGTCATTGCCGTGCACAGTGCTGGAGAAGCCACATTGCGGCGAAAGGCAAAGCTGCTCCAGGGGAACAAAACGTGCCGCCTCATGCACGCGCTGGCGTATGTCCTGCGCAGACTCCAGCGTACCGATCTTGGACGAAACGATGCCCAGCACCACCGTTTTGTCAGGCGGCACGAAACGCAACGGCGAGAAATCTCCGGAACGCGCATCGTCGTATTCAAGAAAATAACCATCCACCTCAAGATCGCGAAACAGGGCCTCGGCCACCGGCTCATAGCTTCCCTGCGCCGCCCAGGCGCTCATGAAATTGCCCCGGCAAAGATGGATACAAACGGTCATGCCAGCCGGCCGGTCTCGGATGGCATCGTTGATCAGCCTTGCATACAAGCGCGGCAGGGCATCGGGATCATCGCCTCGGCTGCGGGCACCGGCACGCATGGTCTCATCACACAGGTAAGCCAGATTGGTGTCATCAAGCTGCACATAGCGACATCCGGCATCACCCAGCAGTTGCAGCTCACGCCGGTAGGCTGCCGCAACATCGACATAGAACTGCTCCAGGTCGGGATAAGCCTCCAGACTGATACCGGCACGCCCGCCACGGAAATGCAGCATCGTCGGTGACGGAATCGCCACCTTCGGAGTGCCACGTGTCACGACCGATTTCAGGAAATTGAAATCACCGACCTGAATCGGACGAACATGTCGCACCTTGCCGTTCACCACCAATAGCGGCGGTGCCATGTCGATATTCTTGCCGGTGGCACTGCGAAAGCGCACCTGGATTCCCCCCTTCATCTCCACGCCCTCGAGCTGCTCGAGGAAATCGACATGGAAATAGGTCCGGCGGAACTCACCATCGGTAATCGCTTCCAGGCCCAGATCCTGCTGAAAGCGGACCACCTCGCGTATGGCATCGTCCTCGATCTGTCGCAGCGCGATGGCATCGATCTCGCCACGGCCAAAACGCTCTCGCGCCGCCAGCAACGCGGGCGGTCGCAAAAAACTTCCGACATGATCGGCACGAAAAGGCGGCTTGCTGCGATGGCTCATGATGTCTCCTCCTCAGGAATCAAGAAACCGGCGCGATGGTCGACATTGCATCGACCGTCACAGAGAATCTGGGGCTGATCAGCTGCGGGCTGGCTCCACCCGGCCGACGCACTCGCCGAAGCCGATGCGCGTGGCACCAGCACGCTGGCAGAAGGCGCGCAGCGTCACCTCATCGCCGTCCTCCAGGAAGGTGCGACTCTCACCCGAGGGCAGAGCAAAGGGCTTGCTGCCACCGACGCTCATCTCCAGCAAGCAACCCTGCTCACCGGGTGCCGGACCGGAAATGGTGCCGGTGCCGAGCAGGTCGCCCGGCTGCAGGTTGCAGCCATTGCTGGTGTGATGGGTAATCAGCTGAAACACTGTCCAGTACTGGCTGGCGAACGGTGCGCGAGCGATACGGTGCGGCGCCATGCCCTGCTCACGCATGCTGGCGCTTTGCAACAGCACCTCGAGCGTGATGTCCAGACCACCTTGTTGTTGATCGGCACTGTCCCTCAGGTAGTCGGGCAGCGCATCGGCAGCCGGCCGGGCAGACTGAATACGAAACGGCGCCAGGGCCTCCATGGTGACCACCCATGGCGAAACACTGGTCAGAAAGTTTTTGCCCAGGAACGGCCCCAGCGGTTGATATTCCCAGGCCTGGATGTCGCGCGCGGACCAGTCGTTCAGCAGTGACAAGCCAAACAGGTGCGCTTCGGCATCGGCCAACGCAATCGGCTCACCCAGGGCATTGCCCGGGCCGATATAGCAACCCAGCTCGAGCTCAATATCCAGACGCTTGGTCGGGCCGTAGATCGGGGCGGCGCTGTCTTTTCCAGCAACTTTTGGCATCGACTGGCCGAGAGGCCGGCGCAACGGCGTGCCACTGACCTTCACCGAAGACGAACGACCGTGATAGGCAATCGGCACCCAGCGGTAGTTCGGCAGCAATGGGTTATCGGGGCGAAACAGGCTGCCGGCATTGGTAGCGTGATGAATCGAAGAATAGAAATCGGTGAAATCACCAATCTGTGCCGGCAATAACATCTCGGCATCGCTCATCAACACCAGACCGGCAGCGGTGTCACCTTGACGCGACGCGCCTTCGCGCAACAAGCGCGACAGATCGAATCGCAGCGCTACCCAGTACTCGCGCCCCAGGGCCATAAGGTTGTTGAGCGGCCCATTGCGAAATGCCTGTACCGCCTTGGCCGCCTTGCCCTGCAACAATCCGCGCGAGGCCAGCAGAGGCAGGTCGATGATGCGATCGCCAATCGCAACACCCGGTATCGCTTCATCTTTACCGCGACGACGAAACATGCCGAAGGGCAGGTTCTGTATCGGAAAATCCGCATCCGGTTCGTTGGCGGCGTCTACCCAGCTACGCAAGCTGGGGTCATGCGTTTCATCGAGAGCAATCATGCGCGAATCTTATCATCCGGCCTGCTCTCTCCAGAGTAGAAACGCCAAGAATTCATCGCAAAATGAGGCAACTCAGTTCAGTCACGATCAATCACAGTTCATAATGTCATCAACATTACTAATTCGAGAGAAATCATGACCGATAACAGCAAAAAGCAGGAACTTCCCGACGACGAGTGGCGCAAGCGTCTCGACCCCGAGGCCTATCAGGTGCTGCGACATGAAGGCACCGAATACGCTGGCACCAGTCCGTTGAACGAAGAAAAGCGTTCTGGCACCTATGTCTGTGCCGGCTGCGACACGCCCTTGTTCAAATCCGAGATGAAATTCAATTCCGGTACCGGTTGGCCGTCGTTCTTTACCACCCTGCCCGGCGCGTTCGAAACCAGCACCGATCACAAATTGCTGATGCCACGCACCGAATATCACTGTGCGCGCTGCGGCGGTCACCATGGCCATGTGTTCAAAGATGGTCCGCAGCCGACGGGACTGCGCTATTGCAACAATGGTGTGGCGCTGAAATTCATCCCTGACGACAGTACGCAATAACAACCCGCTGCCGATCGTCCATATTGAACCCACCACGCCCGCTCCACCCCGACGCTGACGACGACGACTATGCCGATGAAGACGACGTCAACGGCAACGTCGCCCTGCCCGAACCCGCGCCCTCACCATCGCATAGCGACGCACGTCATAACGGTCAGGGGCCGGATGGCACGCCAGCGCCCTATGCCGGCCTGACACCGGACACGGTGCTCGACGCCATGGCCACCATCGGTCTGCATGGTGATGGCCGCATGCTGTCGCTCAACAGCTATGAGAACCGGGTCTATCAGATCTATCTCGATGCGCTGCCCGGCGAGCAAACACCGGACTCTGTGGTCACCAAGTTCTATCGCCCGCAACGCTGGAGCGATGCTGCGATTCTGGAAGAGCACGCCTTCGTGGCCGAGTTGGCGGAACGCGAAATTCCAGTGGTGCCGGCGTTACAAATCCACGGCCACACCCTGCATACGTATCAGGACTTTCGTTTCGCGGTATTCCCGCGTCGCGGTGGTCGCACACCAGAACTGGAGAGCCGCGAAACGCTGGAATGGATCGGGCGTTTTATCGGCCGCATCCATGCGGTGGGGGCACTGAAACCCTATCGCGAACGACCGACTCTCGACATCAACAGCTTTGGTGAAGAGCCGCGCGACTGGTTGCTGGCCAATCAATTCATTCCGGATGATCTGCGCCAGGCCTGGTTGAGCGTGGTGTCGCTGGCACTGGACGGCGTTCGGCGCGCCTGGGATCGCGCCGGCGCGGTCAAGAATATCCGGCTTCATGGCGACTGCCATAGCGGCAATGTGCTGTGGACCGAAATGCATGGCAGCGCCAAGGATTTTGACAATCCGCGTCGCGGTGGCCCGCATTTTGTCGACTTCGATGACAGTCGCATGGGGCCGGCCATTCAAGATCTCTGGATGCTGCTGCCGGGGGAGCGACGGGCCGCCATCGATGCCATGTCGGATGTACTGGCCGGTTACGAGGATTTCTGCGACTTCGATCCGCGCCAGCTGCATCTGATCGAAGCGCTGCGCACGCTGCGTCTGTTGCACTACTCGGCCTGGATCGCGCGTCGCTGGCACGACCCGGCCTTCCCGGCCGCATTCCCCTGGTTCAACACCCAGCGCTACTGGCAGGACCGCATCCTGGAGTTGCGCGAGCAGGTGGGCCTGATGCAAGAGCCACCGCTCTGGAGCAACTAAGTAGCCTTACCCCAGTTCACCATGAAGGCCTCCGAGCGCGCAAAAAAGCTCAGCAACAATTCGCTCATGCGCTCGGGCTGATCCACTTCCAGGCCGTGCCCGGCATCCCACAGGTACATCAGATAAGAACGCCGTATCCAACGCCGTAACTGCTGCGAACTGCTGTCGGGAATGATGCCGTCATGCGTGCCATGCACGATCATGGTCAGGCGATCGATCTCGGGCAACCGTGCAATCAATGCCTCATCGCGTGTCATTCCGCCGTTGTATTTCAGGTATTGCGCCCGATTGGCGGCATCCGTGTCGGGCAATTTCGGTGTGTCAGTCAGATGTTCCGGATGGCGATACAGCGCGCGCGCAAAGGCCTCGGGCGTAGCCGGCATGGCCGGGGCATCAGCCGGCCGAAAACCGGCCGCAGCCGATAGCACCAGCTGCTCGACGCAATCCGGACGCTGCACCGCCAGCCATGCCGCCACCCAGCCCCCGAACGAGTGGCCGATGACATCGCACGGCGCGCCGATCAGCTGATCGCACAAGCGGCCATACAGCGCAGCCAGAGTCTGCACGCTGCTGGCAGCCGGATGCAGCGCACGGCCATCGAAGCCGGGCGCCACCGGCGCATACACCGTGTGTGCGCGCGCCAGTGCTACATGCACTGCCGTCCAGCGTATGCCACCCGCCGGATGCAGATACAGCACCGGCGAACCGCTGCCACCCACCAGCACATCCAGACTGCCTTGCTCAACATCAATGCTGCGCACCTCGTGTGCGGGCTGCGTGTTTTCCATGACTGGCTTGCTCATTACAGGTCCCTCACATGCGGCAATACCCGGTCCCGGAACAGCTCCATGCCATGACGAATCACCGCATCCGGCACATTGCCGACCTTGACCGTGAAATTGAACACGCCATGACCCAGTGCGGCATGCACCCGCTTGATTTGCGCCACCACTGTTTCGGGACTGCCACAGATGATCGTGCCGCGATCAATCGCCTGCTCCAGCGTGGCCTCGCCACGACTGGCCAATCGATTGCGCCAGCGGTCGCGACTGGCGTCGTCCTGAAAATAGCGCGTCTCGCGGATCACCATGCCCATGGCCTCGCGCTGCGGGCTCATCAGCAGCTTGTTGAAATACTCGCGTCCGCTGGCCATCCAGCGCCGCGCCTCTTCATCGCTGTCGGCGATCAGGCAATGCATGCCGATCAGCACGTTCTCGGGCTTGGGTTCCCAGCCATGCTGGCGCGCCGATTCACGATAGATTTCAATGCACTCGCGCGTGCTGTCCAGGTCGGAGATCAGCACCATGCCCATGGTTGCGCCCACCTCGCCGGCAAAGCGGGCCGAATCCGGGTTGCTGGCCGAGACCAGAAACGGCGGATGCGGCTTCTGAAACGGCTTGGGCCAGATGGCGATCTGCTTGAACTGGAAGTGTTTGCCTTCCCAGCCAAACGGCTCGGGTTCGGTCCAGCATTTCTTGATCAGCGCAATCGCCTCGCGCTGGCGTTCCCACGACTCCGACGGCGGCAGGTTGTAGGCAATGTACTCATGCGGAATGCCGCGCATGAAACCGGCCATCAGGCGGCCACCGCTCATGCAATCGAGCATGGCGTATTCCTCCGCCACCCGCACTGGATTGTTGATCGGAATGATGTTGCCGATCATCGCGATACGCGCACGCGAGGTGCGATAGGCCAAGGCACCGCCAATGATGTTGGGATTGGCCATCATGCCGTAGGGCGTGTAGTGATGTTCGTTGCAACCGACCCAGTCAAAGCCGCAACTCTCGGCATGCACCATGTCATCAACATAGGTGCGATACATCTGCTGCACCTTGTGCGGGTCCTGATCGCGATTGGTAAAGGGCCAGCCTGGTGCGTTGGCGCCGGTGTAATCCTCCATCGCCAGGTCGGTATAGGGCATCAGATGAAAATAGGAAAACTTCACGCGGCCTCCATGCGCTTTTTGGCTTCGTCACGCAGATCGTTCTTGGTCACCTTGCCGATGGAATTACGCGGTAAGGGCATGAACCAGACATGCTTGGGCTTCTTGTAGCCGGCCAGATCGGTCCGGGTGAACTCGATCAGCGTCTGTGCATCCAGCGTCATGTCGGCACGCAGTTCGACAAAAGCCGCCACCGCTTCGCCGTACATGGCATCGGGCACACCGATCACCGCCGCATCGGCCACGGCCGGATGGGTGCGCAACACGTCCTCGACTTCCTTGGAATAGATGTTGAAGCCGCCCGACAACACCATGTCCTTCTTGCGATCCACCACATACAGATAGCCGTCGGCATCGCGCCGCGCCATATCGCCGGTGTGGTACCAGCCGCCGGCAAAGGCGGCTGCGGTGGCTTGCGGGTTATTGAAATAGCACTTCATCACCGCATCGGCACCGGGCGGACCGGCACGCACGCACAACTCGCCGGCTTCGCCATCGGCAACCTCGTTGCCCTGCTCGTCCTCGATACGCACCTCCACTCCCGGCAGCGGATGCCCCACCGATGACGGATGGGTGATCTGCTCCTCGGGCGTGAGCTCCGACACAATCGCTTCGGACGAACCAAGAAAGGAATGAAAGCGCACCTGCGGCAGCAGCGCCATGACTTCTTTTTTCAGCGGCACCGGAAACGATTCGGTCGACACCGCCACCACCCGCAGCGTGGCAAGACGGGCCGGGTTGTCACGGATCTGCGGCAGCATCATGCGGATCACCGTTGGCGGCAGACCGGTGACGGAAATGCGTTCACGCTCGATCACATCTACCGCCATGGTGGCGTCGAAGCGATCCATGATCACCAGCGTTCCGCCCAGCCCCATGGCGTTGAGCAGGCGGGCAAAACCAGCACGATGCGCGATCGGCGTGGTGACCATGAAACGGTCGTCACGATGCATGCCCCACTCGATGCCATGCATATAGACGCTTTGCATCAACATATTGGAATGCGTATTGACCGCACCCTTGGCCTTGCCGGTGGTGCCCGAGGTGTAGAGGATCACGCACTCGTCGCGCTCATGCGGAATATCCGGCAGGCGATAGGGATGATCGCCAAGCGCCGCGCGCGTGGCGGCATCCTGCGGGCCGGCCGCGAGCATCGGTGCCAGCGCAAGCTCACGGACCTGTGCACCCGCCTGCGGCTCACCCAGCACCAGACGGATGCAATCACTGCCGGCCGCGGCCTGCTCGATCACCGCACGCGCTTCGGCGCCATAGGCCACCACCGACGGCTGCGAATCGGCGCAGATATGCGCCACTTCGCGTCCGGTGAGCCGGGTATTCACCGGCACCACCGCCGCCCCCAGACTGAAGGCGGCATACAGCACCTGGATGAACTCGAAGCCATTGGGCAGATACAGCAACACCCGGTCGCCCGGTTTCACCCCCAAGGCATACAGATGCGCAGCGCAATACCGCACCGAGGCCTGCAAATCGCCATAGGACATGCGGCGATCGCCATGCACCATGGCTTCATGACGGGGCCGGCGACGAGCATGACCGGCAAGAATGGCTTCCATACGCATAACGGCTGCACCTGCGATGAGACGGAAGCGGGATTATGCCGTGGAAGTGTGCGCACCCATTGTGGCCCGGTCATAACCCGCGGCCCGAGGCACCAGCCAAGAAGAAGCATAACCTGTTGATTTATTTGAATTTTTTCCAGACAGATTCACACTTCCTCCGCCATCCCCCGCAGCGTCACATAGTCAAGCTTGCCGCTGCCCAGTAGCGGCAAGCTCTCGAGCACCACCAACTTGCGGGGCACCACCAGCTCGGCGTAGCCAAGCTCCCGCGCCTTGCGTTGCAACGCCTCCCTGCTCAGGCTGGCATCGGTGGAGAACAACACCAACAACTCACCTCGGGCAGCATCCGCCCGCATCGAGGCAGCATGACTGGCTGCAGGGGAACAGGCTTGCGCCAACAGCTCCACCATTTCCAGGCTCACCATCTCACCCGCCACCTTGGCGAAGCGCTTCACGCGGCCGAGCAGAAAAACAAAGCCATCGGCATCCACTTCGGCGATATCCCCGGTGTCGTACCAGCCATCGCCTTCACTCGAAGACACCGGATGCACATCACCCGGACGGTCGTGTCGGAGGTAACCGCTCATGACATTGGGGCCACGTACATGCAATCGGCCACCGCGCGAAATCCCTTCAATCGCACTGAGACGCCATTCAATTAAGGGCAGAAAGCGGCCCACTGAGCCCGTGCGATGCGCCGCTGGCGTGTTCACACTCAACACCGGCGCGGTCTCGGTCGCGCCATAGCCTTCGAAAATTTGCAAACCGAATTTTTCCTGCCAAAGTTGCCGCACACCTTCATTCAATCGTTCTGCGCCAGCAATGACATAGCGTAAATGGCAAAACTCGTGCGGCTGGGCATGGCGTGCATAGTGTCCAAGAAAAGTACTGGTACCAAACAGCACCGTGCAAGCACGTTCGTAAGCCAGCTCGGGGATAACCCGGTAGTGCAAGGGCGACGTGTAGAGAAACAATCGCGTGCCACCCAAGAGTGGCAACAACGCCCCCGCGGTCAATCCAAAGCAATGGAACACTGGTAGCGCACTCAGTATCTTGTCCTGCGCACCAAGTTCAATCACGGCATGAATCTGCGCCAGATTGGCCAGCAGCGCGCGATGCGGCAACACCACACCCTTGGGTTTGTCCTCCGAACCGGAGGTAAACAGCAACACTGCGGGCCGTTCACTATCGGCGGCATCGGCCAGCTCGAACTGGCGCGGACGCCACAGGGCCCAGGCCATCAACCACAGCTTGTCGACAACACCAATCGCCGCGCGAAGATCTTCCAGGTAGAGCACGCGTACCGAGCCAGCCTCGCGCAAGGCCTTGATGCGCTCACCCAGTTGCGCCTGTTCTTCAAACGTCCGCGAACTGATCACAGTCTGCAGTTGGGCCATGCGGCAGGCGGCAATCAACGCATCCGCACCAGCGGTGTAATTGAGCATGGCAGGGGTACGCCCACGGGCAGACAGCCCAAAAATCAGCGCCACAGTCGGTGCCACATTTGGCAACAGCAGGCCGATTGAGGAACCTGCTTCCGACAGTGGTGCGGCACGCTCCACCAGTCGGGTCAGCATCAGCACCATCTTTAGCAGGTCCTGATAGCGATACTCCACCCGACGCATATCTTCGAGTACTCGGTAGCCACGCCCTTGCCGCGCCATCGCATCGCACAGCGCGGAATACAAGGTAGCCGAACGAGTGGGCCCGCCCGGCCGGGGCGGCGAAGCGACCGGGCGAGGCGATCTCATTCTCAGACGCTTCCATAAACCTTGCATGCCCCCCCCTTGCGTTGCACTGGCCTGGCTCGCGAACTTGCGCGGCGCAGATTACCGCATGCCAGCGGCAAAGCTTTGCCGCCCGACCAGCACCCGTTGAACAGCCGCGGCAAGACAAACCGCGCAAACAACGCCTGCCGTGCAAGTTGTTGCCGCTCAAAGGCAGAAAAGCCGCCCAAATTCCTTGGCATAGCAATTGCTGAGAACAGGTCGAACGCAATAAACTAAGTTCGCAACCGAAGTTCACAACCGAAGTTTGCAACATTCGAACATGTCAGCAAAGGCGGCACCGATGAAGATGGAAACCCTCCCCACGCAGCAGCAATCCGCCGAGCAGGCCGAACTGGTGACCTTTGCCGAACGGCGCGAACGTCTGTATCAGCGCCTGTCAGAGCGCCCCGACCAGGTCGGCATGCCCACGCGCAAGATAGCCTTCCTCTCCACCGAGCGTTCGGGTTCGTCCTTTCTTTGCGATGCGCTGGACAACACCGGGCAGTTCGGCATCCCGGATGAATACTTTTCACTCAAGTACATCAACAGCTGGGCCAAGCTCAACAAGATCGATGAGCGCGATATCAATCTGGATGAGTACCTGGACTTTCTGTTTCGCAAAACCACTTCGGCCAATGGCGTGTTCTCGGTCAAAATCCACGCCTATCAGCATGCCAAGCTGAAAAAACAGGGCGTGGAATTTTTTGATCTGGGCTTTGACCAGGTCTACAAGATCACCCGCCGCAACAAGGTCAGCCAGGCGTTTTCGTTTGCCAAGGCCGATCTGACCAAAGCCTGGCAATCCGGCGACAAGCCGATTGCCAAGGTGGAAGTGCAATTCACGCAGATCTGCCGCTATCTGCAGGTGCTGGCCGAGTACGACAGCTACATGACCGCCAATACCGATCGCTACTGCCACGACACCATTGTTTATGAAGACTTCATCGGCCCGCAGCAGCTGGAGATCTTCAACCACATCCTGGCGCAGAACGGTTGCGCAGCGGTAAGTGCCATGCAGACCTCGCTCAAAAAGCAGTCCAAACCCGACGACGAGGCACGCATTGCACTGTTCTCGCAGTGGCTGGGCATCAGCGCTTGAACGTCATCAACCAACACACACAACGCAATGCCGCATGAGTGCCTGCCATGAGTCTTAGTCAGCTGCAAAAGCTGGAAGCCGAGAGCATCCAGATCTTTCGCGAAACAGTGGCCGAATGTGCCCGTCCGGTGATGCTGTATTCCATCGGCAAGGACAGCACGGTACTGCTGCATCTGGCGCGCAAGGCTTTCTATCCGGCGCGACTGCCGTTTTCGGTGATGCATATCGATACCACCTGGAAGTTTCGGGAAATGATCGCCTTTCGCGACCGTGTGGCGCGCGAAGCCGAGCTCGATCTGATCGTCTACACCAACCCGCAAGGTCAGGCCGAGGGCATCAACCCCTTCGATCATGGTTCCTCGTATTACACCGATGTCATGAAAACCCAGGCCCTGAAACAGGCACTGGATCAACACGGCTTCACCGCCGCCTTTGGTGGTGCGCGCCGCGATGAAGAAAAGTCGCGCGCCAAGGAACGCATTTACTCCATGCGTGCCGCTGGCCATCGCTGGGACCCGAAAGCGCAGCGCCCGGAGCTATGGTCGCTACCCAACCTGCAACTGCAGGAGGGTGATTCGATGCGGGTGTTTCCGCTCTCGAACTGGACCGAGGCCGATGTCTGGCAATACATCGCCCAGGAACAACTCGACATCGTGCCTTTGTATTTCGCCAAGGAGCGTCCGGTGGTGCAACGCAATGGCGCCTGGATCATGGTCGACGACGACCGCATGCGTCTCAACCCGGGCGAAGTGCCGCAGCAGAGGCTGATCCGCTTTCGCACCCTGGGCTGCTATCCGCTCTCGGGTGCCATCGACAGCACGGCCACGACGCTGGAAGAAATCGTCAACGAAACACTCAGCTCGCGCCAGTCCGAGCGCCAGGGCCGCGCCATTGATCACGATGGCGCGGGCTCGATGGAACGCAAAAAGCAGGAGGGGTATTTCTGATGTGTCACGCCGGTACTACGCAACACCCTCCGTACCATCGCTTGCAGGGACAAGCGCATGAATGATTTGCTGCGCTTCATTACCTGCGGCAGCGTGGATGACGGCAAGTCGACCCTGATCGGTCGTCTGCTGTGGGATACCGGCTCGCTGCCGGAGGACCATATCGCCACCCTGCACAAGGATTCACGCGCCCATGGCACCCAAGGCGAGGGGCTGGACTACGCCCTGCTGCTGGACGGCTTGCAAGCGGAACGCGAACAGGGCATCACTATCGATGTGTCCTATCGTTTTTTCCGTACCGCCAGGCGCAAGTTCATCGTTGCCGATACGCCCGGCCATGAGCAGTACACCTGCAATATGGCCACTGGTGCCTCAGGCGCCGAACTGGCAGTGATCCTGATTGATGCCCGCAAGGGCGTGCTGACCCAGACCCGCCGCCACAGCCGCATCGTGCACATGCTGGGTATCCGGCATGTGGTGATTGCCATCAACAAGATGGATCTGGTGGACTGGAGCGAGCAGCGCTTTGCCGATATCGAGCGCGACTATCGTGCCTTCGCCCATGATCTGGATTTCACCAGCATCAGCTTCATTCCGCTGTCGGCACTCAACGGCGACAACCTCATCAGCAGTAGCAGCGCCGCGCCCTGGTATCAAGGGCCAAGCCTGCTCGGTTGCCTGGAAGCGGTGCACATCGACAATGAACAAAGCGCCGATTTCCGCATGCCGGTGCAATGGGTCAATCGGCCGAACCTGGATTTTCGCGGCTATTGCGGACGCATCGCGGCCGGCAGCATTGCTCCGGGCGATGCCGTGCGAGTGCTGCCTTCGGGTGCCACCGCGCATGTGCAGCGCATTGTCAGCATGGACGGTGATCTGCCCCATGCCGAATGCGGTCAATCGGTCACGCTGACCCTGGCCGAAGAGGTCGACATCAGCCGTGGCGATGTCATCACCAGCATCGATACGCCGGTGGAGTGCGCTGATCAGTTTGAAGTGCGCCTGCTGTGGCTGTCGGAAAAGCCACTGGTTGCGGGACGCAGCTATGAGCTGAAGCTACATCATCAGCGCGCCAACGCCACCATCACCTCGATCAAGTACGAGCTCGACATCAACTCCGGTGCGCATCTGTCGGCGCGCTCGGTATCACGCAACACCATCGCCGTGGTCAACCTGAGCGTCAACCGCGCCCTGCCCTTCGAATCTTATGCGCGCAACCGCACCCTCGGCGGATTGATCCTGGTGGACCGGCTGAGCAAGGAAACCGTGGCCGCCGGCATGATTCACTTCGCCCTGCGCCGCTCCAGCAATATTCACTGGCACAGCCTGGATGTCGATCGCGAGGCTCGCCAGCAGCAAAAACAACAACAGGCACGCTGCGTCTGGTTCACCGGCCTGTCGGGCTCGGGCAAATCGACCATTGCCAATCTGCTGGAAAAACGTTTGCATGCGGCCGGCCGCCACACCTATGTGCTCGACGGCGACAACCTGCGACATGGCATCAACCGCGACCTTGGCTTCACCGAAGCCGACCGGGTCGAGAACATCCGCCGCGTGGCCGAGATCGCACGACTCATGACCGATGCCGGACTGATCGTTCTGGTCTCACTGATCTCGCCCTATCGCGCCGACCGCGACCTTGCGCGTGGCCTGTTGCCCGCTGGCGATTTCCTGGAAGTGTTCGTCGACACGCCAATTGCAGTGTGCGAACAACGCGATCCGAAAGGTCTGTATGCCAAGGTGCGCTCGGGTGTGATCAAGAATTTCACCGGTATCGACAGTCCGTATGAAGCACCGCTGCAGCCTGAACTCCGCATTAACACCACTGAAACCTCGGCACCGGAGGCAGCAGAAATGATCGCTGCCCTGATTGCACAGGAAAGGAAACCCGCATGAGCCTGACCAAACACGATTTGCAGAATTTGCAGCCACGCCTGATGGAACTGGCGGTACGCGCTGGCGATGCCATCCTGGAGATCTATGACGGCGCGCGTCATGACGGCGATGGCGGTCGATCGGCCCAACTGGACAACAAAGCCGATGACAGCCCGCTGACCCTGGCCGATCTGGCGGCGCACGACATGATCTGCGAGGGCTTGCAATGGCTGACACCGCATATTCCGGTCGTGTCCGAGGAGGATGAGCCCGGCCACTACCGCGAGAGTGATGGCTGCTTCTGGCTCATCGATCCGCTGGATGGCACCAAGGAGTTTCTGGCCTTCAATGGCGAGTTCACTGTGAACATCGCCCTGATCTGCGCCGGTACGCCGCAATTCGGTGTGGTGTATGCACCGGCGCTCGACGAAATGTACTGGGGCGGCCGGCATTTCGGCGCTTTTCGCAAGCGCCCCAGCGGCATCCGCGCGCTGCATGTTTCGCTCAAGCATCCGCAACGCGACACGGTACGGGTGGTCGCCAGCAAGAGCCATCTGAATGCGGAAACGCGTGAATTCATTGCGCGCTTTTCCAACACCGATCTGGTGCAGGCCGGCAGTTCACTGAAATTCTGTCGCGTGGCCGAGGGCAACGCCGACATCTATCCGCGTCTGGCGCCGACCTGCGAATGGGATACCGCTGCCGCGCAAGCGGTGCTCGAAGGCGCCGGTGGCCATGTCTTCGATGTCTACGGCTCGCCACTGCGCTATGGCAAGGCCGATGTGCTGAATCCGTCGTTCATCGCATCAGCAGCACCGTTCGCGGCGCTGCCGATGCAGGGCTAGCTTGGCTCGCGCGCCGGCACCGGGCGCAGCGACACCGTGATCTGACCGTTGTTCTCGAGCGTGGCGCTGCGCACATGATCGATGTCGGCGCAACCGGCAGCGCGCAGGGCCGCCGACAGCTCGTGATGCGTAAGCAGTTCGCTGCGTATCGCCTGCTCGTTCACAATTCCGTTATGAATCAATAACTTAGGCTTTCCCTCTACGAGCGCCTCGACCCATTTGCTGTTGAACACCAACCAACCCACGGCGTAGTTCAGGCCAATCAGGGTGAGGGCCGAAATCAGGCCGCCGACCAGGCTGTTATCGCCGCCGTTCATGGCGTTCTGCAAGGCATTGCTGAGGATCAGCAACAGAATGAGATCGAACGGTGCCAGCTGTCCGGTCTGGCGCTTGCCGGTAAAGCGCAGCATCACCATCAGAAACAAATAGACCACCGCACCACGCAGCACAAACTCCCACCACGGCAGACTCATGTCGAACATGTGAACTCCGATCATTTGCTGCAATGACGCACGGGCTTCAACTCACCCTGGACCAAGCCATAACAACAGCGCCACTGACATTGCACGTCTCATAGCACGCTGGCAAATTCATCAGGCGAGACACCTGCTTGCCTTAGGATGCCGTTGACCGTTCCAAGCTTGAGCTCACGATGATTGGGCACCACGCAACCCCGCTCGGCCCTGCGCATCAATATGTGACTGCCCGATTGACGAATTTGGACAAAGCCGAGCCGTCGCAAGGCACGCACAACATCCGCGCCCGACAGCCCCGGAAACTTAGGCATGCGCCACGTCGAAGCTGGTCACAACCGGATGCGAATTGACCTGAACAGGGAATTCCGACAGATACAGACTGGTGGCCTCTTTGAGATTGCTCAGTGCCTCCTGCAGGGTATCCCCCTGCGTCGTGGTGCCTGTCTCCGGGTTCAGGGCAACGTAACCACCCTCCTCGGCCGGGGTCAGCACAGCAGTCATGCGCATAGCGACGCTCCTCAAAAAAGTAATTATCGCCCACACTGGAGAAACCACAGGCTTGGGCGATTCAATCAAGCCAACCCGAACGCCTCCACCCGGCTACGCTGCCAATAACTACGAAACGGTTCGGGCCATTGGTCGCTATTGCCCACGTCGTTCAGCAACACGCCTTCGGCCAGCGTCGGCAGCTGGCGCGACATCGGTACCGCCTGGCCGGTGGCGTCGCGCATCATCAATAGCTCCGGGCGCACCTGCCCCGGGTGGGTCAGGCCGGCAGCACCGATCAACTCGGCCAGCGACTCCACCGTGTTGCGGTGGAACTGCTGCACCCGTTGCGCTTTGTCCGGCACCACCAGGGCGCGCTGACGCAGCTTGTCCTGCGTGGCAACGCCGGTCGGGCAGAAGTCGGTATGGCAGGAGCGCGACTGAATGCAGCCCAGGGCAAACATGAAGCCGCGCGCCGAATTGCACCAGTCGGCGCCCAGTGCCATGGCGCGCACGATGTCGAAGGCCGAGATGATCTTGCCCGAGGCGCCGAGTCGGATGTGCTGACGCAGGCCGATGCCGGTGAGCGTGTTGTGCACCAGGCGCAGTCCTTCGCGCAGCGGCATGCCGACATGGTCGGTGAACTCCACCGGCGCAGCACCGGTACCGCCTTCGCTGCCATCGACCACGATGAAATCGGGATAGATACCGGTTTGCAACATGGCCTTGGCCACGCCAAAGAATTCCCAGGGCTGACCGATACAGAGCTTGAAGCCCACTGGCTTGCCATGACTGAGTTCACGCAGGCGACGGATGAAATCCATCAGTTGCAAGGGCGTGGAAAACTCGGGGTGACCGGCCGGCGAGACACAGTCCTGGCCCATCGGCACATCGCGCGTGAGGGCGATCTCGGCCGACACCTTGGCCGCTGGCAGCACGCCGCCATGTCCGGGCTTGGCGCCCTGCGAGACTTTGATTTCGATCATCTTGACCTGCGGGTCGGCGGCCTGACGGGCGAAGTTCTCCGGCGAGAACTGTCCATGCGGGGTGCGGCAACCAAAGTAGCCCGAACCCAGCTCCCAGATGATGTCGCCACCGAATTCACGGTGATAAGGCGACAAGGAGCCCTCACCGGTGTCGTGCGCAAAGCCACCGAGCTTGGCGCCACGATTTAGGGCGCGGATGGCATTGGCCGAGAGCGAACCGAAACTCATGGCCGAGATGTTGAACACCGAGGCCGAATACGGCACACGACACTGCGGGCCGCCGATGCTGACGCGAAAACTCTCGGGACTGGCATGGCGTGGTGCCATGGATTGGCTCAGCCACTCGCTGTCCTTGTCGTAGACCGCCTTGATGGTGCCGAAGCCACGCTTGTCGTTCTGCCCCTTGGCACGCGCATACACCAAGGCACGCTGATTGCGCGAGAACGGCAGCTTGGCTTCATCGTCTTCCAGAAAATACTGGCGTATCTCCGGCCGGATGTATTCCAGCAAAAAACGGCAATGACCGATCAGCGGGTAGTTGCGCAGGATGGCGTGATGGGACTGCATCACATCGGCGCAGCCCACCAGGAACATCAGCCCAAACAAAACTGCAAAGCCTTGCAGTAACAGCGACCCCTGACTCACCGCCAGCGCCCAACACAACACTGCCAACAGCAGCGATGCAGCCCAGGATGTAAATCGCAACAATGCTTCCATGCTTTTCTCCCCGATCTGGCCCAACCTGGCAAAGGCAGCAGTTTGACACGGTAAACTGCCCGCTCACCGGAAGAGGGAACGCCCTCGCAAAAGCCCGCCAGAAAGGATTCGCCATGCGTCTTGGTTACTTCACCATGCCCCTGCATCCGTTGCATCGTCATCCGGCCCAGACGCTGGACGAAGACCGCGAGGCCATCATCCTGGCCGATCAGCTTGGCTTTCATGATGCGTTTGTCGGCGAACACCTTACCGACAAGGCCGAGAACGTCACCAACAGCATGATTTTTCTGGCAACCCTGATTCATGCCACCAAGCGCGTCAAGCTGGCCAGCGGCACAACCAATCTGTCACATATGCATCCGACGGTGATCGCAGCCCAGGCGGCGATGTTCGATCACCTGGCCAAGGGCCGCTTCATCTTTGGCATCAGTCCCGGATCGCTCAGTTCGGATGCGGAGTCGCTGGGCATCCTGCATGAAGACAAGACCAAGATGTTCGCCGAGGCCATCGATGTGATTCTGGAAATCTGGAAGCGCGATGTGCCCTATGACATCGACCTGCCGGACAACCGTTTCAAAGTCACCACCCGCAACACCGCCGTGCCGGAGATCGGCAAGGGCATCATGCAAAAGCCTTATCAGCAGCCCTATCCGGAAATCGTCGGTACGGTGGTCGCACCCTTTTCCAAGGGCGTGATCGCCATGGGTCGGCGCGACTTCCATCCGCTGTCGGCCAACTTCCTGCGCGCCGAATGGCTGCCCAGCCACTGGGCCAATTACAGCGAAGGCAAGCAACAGGTGGGGCAAGTCGCCAACCCCGCGGACTGGCGTGTGGCGCGCACCATTTTTGTTGCCGACGATGCCGAGACCGCGCGTCACTACGCCATCGATCGCGCCGACAGTCCGTATCGTTTTTACTGGAGCCAGCTGCGCACCAAGATGTTCCTGGGCAAGCGTCAGGTGATCTTCAAGCGGCAACCGGAAGAAGACGATGCCGCCATTACCCTGGAGCGGGTGATGGACGATCTGGTGATTTATGGCACGGTCGATCAGGTGGTCGAAAAGATTCTCGCGCTGCGCAAGACGGCCGGCAATTTCGGCGAGCTGGTGTATGCCGGCATGGACTGGGTCGATGCCAGACTGGCGCGACGCTCGCTGGAGCTGATGGCCACCGAAGTCATGCCCCGCGTTAACAAGGCCATTGGCGAGACCATGCACGCGGCAGAAGACCGCAAGGCAGCCGCCTGAAATTTTTTTGTCGCACCCGTCCACGCAATGCAGGGTCTATCCATGCGCACCATCGCCATCGAAGAGCACTTCATCACCCCGATGTACCACGACAAGGTCGGGGCGAACGAGTACCGCAACTTCTATCTCAGCTCGCGCAGCGAGCAGCTCGGGCATGACATCTATTCCCAGAACATGAACATTGGCGACGAGCGCCTGGCCTATATGGATGCCGCCGGTATCAGCATGCAGGTGCTGTCCTTTGGCTCACCCGGCCCGCAGGCCTTCGAGGCCGACGTTGCGGTGCCGATGTCCATCGACGCCAACGACCGGCTGCATGCCCTGGTGCAGCAGCACCCTACGCGCTATGCCGGCTTTGCTGCGTTGCCGACCGACGCGCCGGAAATTGCCGCCGATGAACTGGAGCGCTGTGTTCGCAAGCTGGGCTTTTGCGGCACCATGATTCACGGTCATACCCGTGGCAGCTTTCTCGACGAAAAGCGTTACTGGCCGATTTTCGAGCGCGCCGAAGCGCTGGATGTACCGATCTATCTGCATCCGACCCTGCCACCGCCCGACGCCATGAAGGCCTACTTCACCGGCTATGAAGAGTTCGCCCGTGCCGGCTGGGGCTTTGGTGTGGACACCAGCATCCACTTCCTGCGCATCATGTTCTCCGGCCTGCTGGATGCCTACCCCAACACCAAAATCATCCTCGGCCATCTGGGCGAGTGCCTGCCGTTTGCCATGCATCGCCTGAACGACCACACCTATCGTGCCGCCGCGCGGCGCGGGCTCAAGAAGACACCGCTGGAATACATCCGCGACAACCTCTGGGTCACCACCAGCGGCAACTGGTACGAGCCGGCGCTGGTTTGCACCATGATGGCCATGGGCGTAGACAAAATTCTGTTCGCGGCCGACTGGCCTTATGAAGCCAACCGCACCGCGACCGAATTCCTGCACAAGGTGTCGATCAGCGATGGCGACCGCGCCAAGATTGCGCATGCCAACGCGGAGCGCCTGCTCCGTCTATAGAATCCCTTAACCTATTGTTTTTATTGCCTTTTTAGGCGGCACCCTGACGCAGGGTGTGTAGCAGCTTGTGAAAGCCCGCCTGCTGTTGCGTGAGGATCTTGCGCGTCGCCTCGTCGGTGAGTTTGCCCTCGGCATCGAACTTGCCCTGGGCATTGCCGATAAACACTTCCGGACGATTAAAGGTATAGGCCTCCATCGCCACCATCACCTTGCGCAAGTCGTTCTGGCTGCGCGCGCCCCCCAGCGGACCGGTGGTGGCCGAGAGGATAGCCACCGCCTTGCCGGCAAACGGTTGTGGCTCGCAACGCGACAGCCAGTCGATGGCGTTTTTCAGCGCGCCACTCATGGTCCAGTTGTATTCCGGGCTGGCGAACAGCACGCCATCGGCCGCCATCATCTGCGCATGCAACTGCTTCACGCTGGCTGGTGTGTCCTGCGGCTCGCCGTCAAACATCGGAATATCGCGAATGCTGGCGATGCTGAGCTGCATGCCCTCGGGCATCAGCTCGCCGGCGGCCTTGAGCGCCATCAGATTGAACGATTGACGACGCAGACTGCCGCAGATGCCAAGAATATGAAACGGTCGGGATGCAGTGCTCATACGATGAACTTTCCTGAAAATGAATAAACGATGCTGCGTGAAAATAGGTCAGCGCCCTCGGACAGCCGCCTAGGATAATGCATCGATACCTCGCTTCGACCCTCGCCCCCAAGGAGATCGCATGACACAGCCCGGGTTTTCATCCACCGCATCCCCAAGCCTGCGTATCGGCTTCGATGTGCCGTTCGAACCGTTTGGTCTGCTGCGCGATGGCGAGCCCGCCGGCATGCTGGTGGAACTGGTGGCAGCGATGTGCAGCGAAGCCGGCATCGCCCACACCTTTATCACCATGCCGCTGGCCGAGACCGAGCCGTCGCTGATGTCGGGCGCGGTGGATGCACTGGCGTTCAAGGGCGTGACGCCGGAGCGTCTGCCGACCATGGATTTCTCCGATTTGCTGATCACCACCGGCGCGGCGATCTTCACCCGCAGCGATAGCGCACACAGCAATGCGCTGGAAGATTTTTATGGCAAGACCGTGGTCAGTCCGCGCAAGGGTCCGATGTGGTCGTACCTCGCGCGTCAGCATCCCGCATTGCATCTGATCGATGGCGATAGCTATGAGAACGCGTTTGCCATGCTGGCTGATGGCCGGGCCGATCTGGCAGCACTGAACTTTCATGCCGGCTGCGCCATCGCCAAACGCCTGTTCCCTGGGCAATTCACCCTGCCCAGCGCGAGCTACGTGCCGCTGCCGGTGGCCTTGGCCATGGCCAAGGGCCGTCATCCGGATTTGCTGGCGCGCCTGAACCCGGCGCTGGCGAAACTGCGCAGCGATGGTCGCTGGCAGCAGATTCATGATCGCTGGATGGCCTAACGAAACAACTCAGTCATGCGGCAAACGCCGCCCACGGAACAGCATCAGCGGCACGACCCCAACCGCAATACCGCCCAGACCAATCGCCAGGGTAATGCAATCCATACCCATGGCTGCCATTGCCGCTGCGGTCCACAGCACCAAAACGCTCATCAAGGGCCACAGCACCGCCAGTAACGCGACGCGCCAATGCCGCCTGGCCTGATGCCGGAAGTGCCAGGCACAGGCCAAACCCGCCAT